>JAQBHM010000357.1:0-8440 GCA_032127795.1 Bacteroidales bacterium
AGGGAATAGGGAATAGTGAATAGGCATTAGGCAATAGTGAATAGGGACTAGTGAATAGGGAATAGGCAATAGTGAAAAGCATAGAGCATAGAGCGTAGAGCAAAGAGTAGGCAGTAGAACGTCCTTGACCGCAAGACAGCAAGACCTCAAGACTGCAGGACATTACGACCTTTAGACCCCTAATAGCTGATTGTTGAAAGAAGCAGGACGTACCCGTCAGCCACTTTCCTGAAAAGCTCCATCGCTTCAGGCTCCACAGGCTCTACAGGCGGCGCCTCCACCTTCAGCGGATCAATGGCGTAGCCGTTACGGTAGAACCGGAAATCGAGATGGGGACCGGTTGATAGTCCGGAACTGCCCACATAACCTATCACCTGCCCCTGTTTGACATATACACCTCCCCTGATACCCTCTCCGAACCGCGAAAGATGCAGATAAGCAGTAGAGTAGACACTGTTGTGCCTTATCCTTACAATACGTCCTGAACCGTTCTCATATCCTGCTTCAAGAACTCTGCCGTCACCTATCGCCACCACTGGTGTGCCTACAGGTGCGGCATAATCTACTCCATGATGCGGACGAACGATTTTCAGAACGGGGTGAAGCCTGGCCCCTGAGAAACGCGAGCTTATCCTTGAGAACCGCAGGGGTGCTTTAAGAAATGCTTTTCGGAGGCTGGAGCCTGCAGTGTCATAAAAACTCTGCACGGAGTCCTGGATGAAAGGAATGGCATAAATAGCGGCATTGCCGTGTTCAAAAAGAGCTGCATGGACCTTGCCGATACCTATCGATTTTTCCCCGATATACTCTTCCTCATATATGACCTTGAACCTGTCTCCGCGCTGCAGCCCGAAGAAGTCTATGGTCCATGCATAAATCTCAGAAAGCTCAGCTGACAGGTTGGGATTGAGATTTTTTTCCACTGCCGCCTCCCAGAGTGATGTATTAATAGTACCGGAAGAGTATTTAAGCACTTTTTTGATTTCTGCGGTGTATTTATGTATTGTCAGAGTGTCTCTCAGAGAAAAGATGTAGCTTACCATAGGATCATGGTCATATACAAAATAGTCAGCTCTGCTGAGTGTGTCTTTTGTGATAAACACTGAATACTCACTTCCTGTACGCACCTTACGTGCATCGAACAGTTCCCGGTTCTCTCTCAGCAACTGCTCTATGTTGGTCCAGGGGACTCCGTAAGATGCCAGGATGGAAGAGATGAACTGGTTGTTGCGCACTTTGCCGGTAACAATATTGTATGAGTCAATAGGAATGCCATGCAGAGAATTTTCCGGGTTCAACTGTAGTGCCGGTGCATTCAGTGTGTCAGCAAGAAGAGCCGCTTCCGGCAGGGGAGATGCCTCATTCAGTCCGCATGAGGAGGGCAGCAGAGACAGAACGGCAAGGATTAAAATTAGGAATCGGGGTTTCAGCATGGTCAGACAACAATATTAACAATTCTGTCAGGGACCACAATGACTTTTGGCGTTGTGGCACCAATCCATTTCATGGCTCTCTCATCAGCCAGAACAATAGCCTTTACCTCATCTGCAGGAAGGCCTACGGCAAGCTCTATTTTGAATCTCATCTTTCCGTTTACCGAGACAGGGCATTCGAAGGTATCAACCCTGAGGTACTTTTCTTCTGCTGCCGGCCATGATTCATATGCAAGAGATTCATGATTACCAATCGATTGCCATAGTTCTTCTCCAAGGTGAGGTGCAAATGGAGAGAGTATCTTTGTGAAGGTGCCTGCTGTTTCAAGTGTGACTTTACCTTTTTTCATCGCTGTATTGAGAAAGATCATCATTGCAGAGATGGCAGTATTGAAGCGGAGGTTTTCTATGTCGTCAGTGACCTTTTTTATTGTACGGTGAAGAGACCTGAGGACCTCGGGATCTTCCTGCCCATCGGTGATATTTTCACTGTTTGCGATGAGTCGGAATGACCTCGAGAGGAAATTCAGAACGCCCTTGACACCTTTTTCATCCCATGGTTTGGTTGCCTCAAGGGGACCCAGGAACATCTCATAGAGACGCAGTGAGTCAGCTCCATAGCGGGCAATGACATCATCAGGATTGATAACATTCTTAAGGCTCTTGGACATTTTAGCCACTATCTGTTTCAATTCTTCGCCGGTCTCATTATGGTAATATTTGCCGTCGCGCTCGGTTACCTGGTCAGAAGATACTTTTGATCCTGATACTGTTTCGTATGCAAAGGCGAGGATCATTCCCTGGTTGAAGAGTTTCTTGAAGGGTTCATCAGTGGAGACAACACCTGTGTCGAAGAGTACTTTATGCCAGAATCGGCTGTAAAGCAGGTGCAGTACTGCATGTTCAGCACCTCCGATATACAGATCCACCGGCATCCAGTATTTCTCCCTGGCTTCATCAAAAATAGCAGTATCATTTTTTGGGTCGATGAATCTCAGGTAGTACCAGCATGAACCTGCCCACTGAGGCATTGTATTGGTTTCCCGGCGGCCACGGCGACCGTTGCTGTCAGTCACATACAGCCACTCTGTGGCGTTTGCCAGTGGTGACTCTCCATTTGCTCCCGGCTCATAAACCTCAAGATCAGGTAATATCAGAGGAAGATCTTTTTCATCCAGCAGGGTTATCTCTCCGTCGTCCCAGTGAATTACCGGAAAGGGTTCACCCCAGTAGCGCTGACGGCTGAAGAGCCAGTCACGCAACTTATAATTTACGGTGGCGTAACCTATGTTTCTTGCTTCGAGCCATGCAGTTATTGCCGCAATACCCTTTTCCTTGTTCAGCCCGTCAAGAGTTATCCCCTGCTCAGGGTTGGATGAATTTATATAAACGCCGTCATCATGCCAGCATTCGTCACCGGAGATGATTCTCTGTTTCTGTGACTCATCGCTGACATCAGGGGAGAGGATGCAGTCAATATCAAGCCCGAATCTCTTTGCAAACTCAAAGTCGCGTTCATCATGAGCCGGTACAGCCATGATGGCGCCGGTACCGTATCCTGTCAGGACGTAATCAGCGACCCACACAGGTATTTTTTTACCGTTTACCGGATTTACTGCATAACTGCCGGTAAAGACGCCTGTTTTCTCCTTGGCGAGGTCAGTACGGTCGAGGTCTGACTTCAGGCCTGCGGCCTCAAGATATGCCTGCACTGCTGCTTTCTTCTCAGGGACGGTTACCTGTGCCACCAGGTTATGTTCGGGTGAGAGAACCATATATGTTGCACCGAAGAGAGTGTCAGGGCGCGTTGTGTAGACGCTGATCTTGTCGCTGCTGCCATCAATCCTGAAATCCACCTCTGCTCCTGTTGAGCGGCCTATCCAGTTGCGCTGCATCTCCTTGATGCCTTCAGGCCAGTCGAGGTCATCGAGCCCGTGAAGGAGCCTTTCGGCATACTGGGGTATGCGCAGCATCCATTGCTTAAGGTTGCGCCGCACCACCTGGTTACCGCATTTCTCATGAGATCCGTCGTTAAGAACTTCCTCATTAGCACATACAATGCGGCATGAAGGACAGTACCATATCTGGGCGTCATCATAATAGGCAAGACGTTTTGAATCTATATAGCGCTTTCTGGCGTCATCTCCGGCCTTAATGACGTCAAGAGGAACGGGCAGTTCTTTAATATCGCGGCCCCGGCTGGCTTTAATGTCGTACCATGTATTATAAAGCCTTATGAAGATCCACTGTGTCCATTTAAAGTATCCGGGGTCAGTGGTATTGATCTCCCGCTCCCAGTCGTAGCTCAGTCCCAGTTCTTTTATCTGCCTGCGGAAGTTGTCACAGTTTCTGCCTGTAGTGACGGAAGGATGTGTCCCGGTCTGTATGGCATACTGTTCAGCCGGCAGTCCAAAGGCATCCCATCCCATAGGGTGAAGGACGTTAAAGCCCTTCATGCGCTTGTATCGCGCCACGATATCAGTAGCTGTATAGCCCTCCGGATGACCTACATGCAGGCCGGCGCCCGAGGGGTAAGGGAACATGTCAAGGATATAATACTTTTTTGGATTGGTGAGATCATCAGGAGTACGAAATACCCGGTTCTTTTCCCAGTAATCCTGCCATTTCTTCTCTATCTCACTGAAAATGTAATCCTTCATAATGGGATCTGTTATTTAAACCTTTGGGGTGCGAAATTAGCGAAACTTTGACAAAAACCTGCAGAAGAAGTCAGCGGGGGCATCATATTTAGTATTGAGGTTTTGAAAAGTGGTGGCGGAGGTGTACTTTTGCACTCTTAACGGTCCCGTAGTTCAATGGATAGAATGACAGATTCCGGTTCTGTTGGTTGGGCGTTCGAGTCGCCCCGGGATCACTGAATTAAAGTGAATTGTTCAGATTGACAATCACTTGCATCTTAAATATAAAACACGAACAGGGCGGGTGCCTTACTTCATAATTTCATTTAAGTAATTACCCAGCCTGATAAGGTCTTCACGCAGCTTGAAATTGGTATTTTCTCTTTCAATGAAATCCTTCAGCTGTGCCTCTTCGTCCGGGAATAACTTGAGAAATTGTCTTTTGGAACTTATTTTTTCCAGTTCATTGCTCTTCTGAATCCAGCAGGCAGACGCCGGGGTTATATCCACATCCGCTGGTAGATCGATGTTTACGAATTCCCTGCCAAATTCATAATCGCCAAGCTCAAGCCTGCGATGAGCTGTAGGTATTGCTGACTTCGACTTCATTCCGTATCCTATGGATGATCCCCCGGCAACGACATAGCATTTGTGCTGAAGGAAGAAAGGTATGGGACCGGTTGCGAGAACTTCAAGAAATGCCTTTTCCCCAGGCACAAAGACGCGGTCCTGTAAAAGAATGGTATCGAAATTTCTGAGATCATTAGCTGATCTGTATACGCCGTTGAGTTCGGAGATCATTATCTCTTCAGCCATGTTGTAGTTTAACTGTGTGGTAAAAACCTTTCCATCCTTCATAATGACTGTTCCTTCAGCAAACTCCGGGAACAGGAACTGGGGCAGGGGCCTTTCTGCATTAACCTGGGCTGATATATCAATTGTAATAAAAGCAAGAAGCAGGATGATACTGCCGGATCTGATAAAACAGTCTGGGGTTTTCATAATCAGTGTTTATATTCACAAATTTAACCTTTTCAGCTAATCAAGGCTCCTGTTCAGGCTGTTTTTCTCCATGGGAGGCCTGAGGTTCTTTTCTGCCCGGGTTGCATTTGAATTCAGGTCAGTTCCTGATGTGGCTGAGACTGATATAGGAATTAAAATAGCTTACCGATGAGAGTGCCAGACCAATTCCAATGCCGTTATAGATAATTGACAGCCAATTTCTTGGCATTGAGGAATGGCGAAGGGTGATTCCCAGGGTCATCATTACAATTACCAGGATGTAACTCCTCAGCGTCATAAAGGAGAAGAAACATCTTTTACCGGGCAATGCTTCTATTCTGACAATATTCTTTCGTGCGATCTTTAAAAATCCAAAGCGGTAAATAAGTATCCCTGCTGTGATGCCGATGAGGGCAAAGGGAATAGGATGAAGAGAAGCACCAAGCCATCCGAAGGCCATTACACAGAGCATTATCCCGACTCCCATCCATATAAAACCGGCAGGAAGAAGGAGATACTCCTTTTTCACTGCCGGATTATACTTTATTAACAGTGATTGGATTTTGCTCACTGTTGAAGAGAAATCTTATCGACGTTTGTATTGGCGTACATGATCTTGAGTGCACTGGCGCGACGCAGAGCCTGCTTGACATCCGTGACAACTCCCATGCGGGTGTCCCTGTCAATTTTAAGTACTACAAGCATCTTTGTTTTGTCAGCCTCGTTGAGCTGTTCGCGTTCCTGGGCGATAAAATCCTGAATATCATTTATTTCCTTGAAGGAATCATTGAGCTGTATCTTAGGCTCAGTACCATACAGTGCCTGCAGATTCTCATAAGGTTCGCCAATATAAATAAAGCTTGCCAGTGATTTCTTCTCCAGCACTTTTCCTTCAGTAGCGTCGGGTATCCTGACAGTGACCATAACATCCACCTCACGCATGGTTGTGACGGCCATGAAGAAGAAGAGTAACATGAAAACAATGTCAGGAAGCGATGCTGTGCTTATAGCTCCCACTGTTTTTTTTCCTGTCTTTACGAAACGTGACATATTATTCTCCCCCTATCCTTTTTGGTTCAGCCTCTGAAATAGGCACTTTATAGAAGTCGTCCACAGCGTCTTTCTTATCTTCATCAAGCTTGTCATAAGGAACTCCGAACTCCTGTTTTGACAGGTCATCACGCAGTTTGGCCCTCGCCGCTATCAGCTCATTCTGTACCGCGATATAAACTCCATACTTTGTGCCTATGTCATTCTGCAAGGAGATAACTGCCTTTGAAATAGCCACATCACCGAAATAGGGTAGATTTACCATTTCTTTTTCAGGCATATTAGGACGGTTATCTGCATTAACGATAAAATTAAGAGTCAGTTCCCTTAGCTGATTAAAGTCTGCCAGTTCACCCTCAACAAGGAGAAGGTTGTCTTTGTTGACTTTCACCTCAAGGATGTTTCTGTCATTTATCTGGTTTATGTCTTGCGGAACATTAGGGTCAGGTATTGCCGGCAGCTGACGCATCAGCCCGGTGTCTGAGTCCATGGTGGTGGCAGCCAGAAAGAATATAAGAAGGAGGAACGCAATGTCAGCCATTGAGCCTGCATTTATTTCCGGTACTCGCCTTCTTGCCATTTTTTTATTTGTTTTACCCGCCGCCAGGCGGATTGTTCAATTATTTCTTGAAAAACTTCGCTACTTCCGAATAGATAATAGCAATAACCGCTATACCAACAAGGAAATAGGCAACAATAAGACCTGTGCCAGTCCAGAAGAGTGTTCTCGGTATGTTGTCTTTACCCTTGTAGTGTGGCAGGTCGAGGACTGTATTATCAGCCAGCAGTGCTGCTAAAAGGACAAGAACGGCACCCGCGCCCAACACTAAAAGTGCCATTTTCAGGTTTTTCGGATTCTGTACCAGATTCCTGAGACTGAAGAACAGTGTTAAAAGAGCGGTTATGCCGAGCAATATATATGCATAAACGATGAAAGAGTTGGTAACCGTTGGTTGCTCATATCTTGTTCCCTCAGTTCCTTTGACCACACTGCCAAAATAAAACAGGATGGCAAAGATCACCGTGATGGCCATCAGCCCCCACGAGAGGTATACTGTGAGTTTTTTTATTGTGCTAGTCATTACAGGTTATTTTTGGTTGTATTTAACCAGCATATCAATTAGGGCGATGGATGAATCTTCCATCTGGTTTGTGATGCTATCGATCTTCGAAAGGATATAATTGTAAAATACCTGAAGGATAATAGCAACAACAAGACCGAATACGGTAGTGATAAGAGCTACCTTGATACCGCTTGCAACGATAGTGGCCGAAACGGTGCCGGCCTGCTCGATAGCGTCAAAAGCCGCGATCATACCGATTACTGTTCCAAGGAAACCAAGCATAGGGGCAATAGCAATGAAAAGGGACAGCCACGAGATGTTTTTCTCAAGGTGACCCAACTGTACGCCACCGTAGGCAACGACAGATTTTTCAGCCATATCGACACCTTCATTGGCTCTGTCAAGGCCCTGGTAAAAGATGCTTGCCACAGGTCCGCTCGTGTTGCGGCATACTTCCTTGGCAGCTTCAATACCGTCTTGTTTCAGGGCTGTTTCAACCCTGGCAAGCAGCTTTTCTGTGTTTGTGGTTGCGAGGTTGAGATAGATAATTCTTTCAATAGCGATTGCCAGACCGAAGATAAGACAGAGGAGTACGACTCCCATGAATCCTGCGCCGCCTTCGATGAACAGCCTTTTGATCTCCTGGTGGAGGACTGGCTCACTAGCCGGGTTGGTGGGTGTCTGTGCTGTAATCTGCTGGGTAGTTGTTGCAGTCTGTTCTGTCTGTGCCTGGAGGGTCTGTGCTGATCCGATAAGGAGCAGTGCTGCAAATGCCATAAAAACAAAAACTCTTTTCATCATCATAATTTGTTGTTGGAAACTATGGCAAAAATATAAAAAAATGAAAAGTATGCAACGGCTGGAAAGGAAAAGTTGAAAAGATAGGAGACTTATATTCAAAGGGAATCAGAAAGTGTCTTCATCTACCTTTATTTAAAACTTGTTGGGTCCCCCTGGCGGCAGGTCTCTTTGGATAGTGCCTGTAATGCCGGGTTGTATTACCTGCGGTGATCCCCGGGGAGGGAACCTGCAAAGCATGACCAACCCTTCGGGTATTATTAATTTCACTTCAGCTGCTTATGAAAGAAGTCTTTCAACGCACCTTCAGTAAAATAAATAACCCCGCCGTGGGCGGGGTAGTTCATGCTTTGCGGAGAGAAAGGATTACCTGCAGTGATCCCCGGGAGGAAAACTGCAAAGCATGACCAACCCTTCGGGTATTATTAATTTCACTTCAGCCGCTTATGAAAGA
>JAQBHM010000358.1:0-11945 GCA_032127795.1 Bacteroidales bacterium
CAGAGCCCGGTTCAATGATCACTTTCACCCTGGTACCCGAAATACCATGTCTCTGGTCTCCAGAAATATCAAGCCTCCAGCCCTCAAGATTAAGCCTCTTGAGTTCATTGATAAGAAAATCGCGGCTTACGCCCAGATCCAGCATGGCTCCAAGGTTCATATCGCCGCTAATGCCGGAAAAACATTCGTAATATAATATCTTCATAACTGTATATGCTATTGTTGTTTCATGCACCTCATTAAGGTGTTGCTCCGCCTGCTCCTTGAGGCTGCTAATATAGCACTTGGTAACGATAAAATTAATAAATTTGTGTAATTTGCGCCCTCAATAAATGGGATAACAGATTACAAACAAGGTATGAAAAGAAGACATTTTTTAAGGAATTCTATGGGAGCGGGACTTGCCGCAGGAGCGTTTATGAGTCTTGGGAGGTATGAGAAAGTGTTGGCTGGGGCTCCGTTACCTGCTGCAGCCAGTTATGACCTTATTGCAGTAAAAGGTGGTGATCCTGCCGCCATGTTTGATATAGGTATTCAGGCCATGGGTGGCATGGGTTCATTTGTGCGCAAAGGACAAAAAGTAGTTGTGAAACCAAATATCGGATGGGATGTCGTCCCTGAAAAGGGAGGTAACACCAATCCGGCACTCGTGAAACGTGTTATTGAACATTGTCTGAAAGCGGGAGCAAAAGAAGTTTATGTGTTTGACAACACCTGCGACAACTGGATAAGATGTTATAAAAATTCAGGTATTGAGAATGCCGTCAAGAGTGCCGGTGCCAAGATCGTACCTGGCAATTCGGAGAGTTACTATCAGGAAGTGACAATTCCCAACGGTAAAAGGCTTACAAAAACCAAAGTCCATGAGCTCATCCTTGAAAGTGATGTATTTATCAATGTCCCCATACTTAAACATCACAGCTCAGCGAAAATAACAGGAGCCCTGAAGAACATGATGGGTGTAGTATGGGACCGTGGTTACTGGCACCAGAATGATCTGAACCAGTGCATAGCTGACTATGCTCTCTTTTCAAAGAAACCGCAGCTTAATGTCATGGACGCCTATAATGTCATGATGCGCAACGGCCCCCGCGGTGTTTCCAAGGATGATCTCTCACTGATGCAGTCACTCCTTATCTCAACTGACTGGGTTGCCATAGATGCAGCAGGAGCCAAGATGATGGGACTGGAGCCGTCACAGGTAAATTATATCCCCATTGCTGCGGCCATGGGTATCGGCAAGATGGATCTGGCAACAATGAACATTCATAGAATAAAAATGTAGCATTTAATGAGATCTTCGGCTCTTAAACACATTCGCGTCATTTTTTCCGTTATTATTCTTTTATCCATTGCCCTTCTGTTCATTGATTTCAGGGAACTGGTACCTGAGAAAGCGTTCGGCCCGTTGTTATACCTGCAGTTTGTGCCGTCACTCCTCAAGTTTGCCGTTGCAGGTGTTGCAGGCGCCACCGGGTTTATGGTGGTCATTCTGCTTACAGTACTGTCAGGAAGGACATATTGTTCTTTCCTGTGCCCCCTGGGCATATCCCAGGATGTCATCAGCAGGATTGGAGGTACATTCAAAAGGCGTTTCCGCAAATACGGCTATAAGAAGCCCTATACGATCCTCCGGTATTTTATGCTTGCAATGACAGCAGGCATCATGCTCATGGGAGGAGCCTATGTCCTTACCATCCTTGATCCTTACAGTACTTTTGGCCGGTTCATGACATATTTTGCCAAACCGGCAGCTCTTTTTCTGAACAACCAGGTTGCAGCTCTTTTGGGTGAGTTTGATATATATTCAGTTTATAAAATAGATATCAAAGCTTATCAACTGACTGCCTATGCTGTCCCTGTCAGCTTTTTACTGCTGGTGGGCTTGCTCTCATTTCGTTACGGCAGGCTATACTGCAATACTGTCTGCCCTGTGGGTACATTCCTGGGGTTACTGAGTAAAATTTCACTCTTCAGAATCAGGTTTGATGAAGCCTCCTGCAACCGGTGCGGCAGGTGTGCGGCAGCCTGCAAATCTTCATGCATAGATTTTCTCCACCGCCATGTTGATACCAGCCGGTGTGTAAATTGCTTCAACTGTCTTGATTCCTGTAATGAAAATGCCATATCATACGGCCCGGTGCGGTTGAAGAGGGCGGAGCCCGATAATGTGCCGGATGCTTCACGCCGGCAGTTCATCACCGGATCATTGCTTCTCCTGGCCGGAACCTCGCAACTGATACGTGCACAGAATTCTACTCCCAAACCAACCAAAGACTCAACGGTAAAGGAAGACAGACTTTACCCTGTCTCTCCCCCCGGTTCAACAGGTATTGAGAAATTCACCGACAGGTGTACTGCCTGTTCACTTTGTGTCAGCGCCTGCCCTACAAAAGTACTCCAGCCTTCTGTCAGCGAATACGGGTTTGCAGGTATTATGCAGCCCAGGATGGATTACAACAGCGGCTTCTGTAATTTCGAATGCACCCTTTGTACCGAGATATGCCCCACAGGCGCTATTATGCCACTGGTAGTGGAAGCAAAAAAACTGACCCGTATCGGAAAGGCTGTCTTCATCAAGGATAACTGCATTGTAAGTACCGAGAAGACAGCTTGCGGAGCCTGCTCCGAACACTGCCCTACAAAAGCCTGCGCCATGGTACCTTTTGAAGGCTCACTGGTAATTCCGGAGGTCATAGATGACATCTGCATAGGATGCGGAGCATGCGAATATGCATGCCCTACCAGACCATACCGGGCAATATTTGTCGATGGAAATCCCAATCATGAAGTTGCCAAGAAACCGGAAATAAAAGAGCTTGAGGTTACTACCCAGGATTTTCCTTTCTGACCTTCACACCATCGTGAAATAACGGTCTCAAAACCTTTTTACTGACAATTTTTTAAGGATAACATATTTTGCCGCTGCATTATTCTTTGTTGCATCCGGTCATTCATTGATGCCGGCCTTGCGATCTGTCCTGGTCATTCTGTCAAAATAATTCGAAAACATGATAATTATCTTTTTAAGCTGAGCGAAACAGGATTACTTTGCGCTGTCTTTTGTTGAACGGAAAAATCATCATTTTTTTATGAAACCTACACATATTGAGCATATTGGCATAGCGGTAAATTCGCTGGCCGAAGCAATTCCTTTTTATGAAAAGGTGCTTGGAGTAAAGTGCTATAATATTGAGGAAGTGGCTGATCAGAGAGTCAAAACAGCTTTCTTCATGATAGGGCAGACTAAGATTGAGTTGCTGGAATCTACTGATCCTGAGGGTCCTGTTGGTAGATTCATTGAGAAAAGGGGCGAAGGCATTCATCACATTGCCTACGCCGTGGAAGCCATTGAGGAGAGTATTCAGGAGGTCCAGGATGCCGGGATAAAACTTATTGACCTTCAGCCACGCCGCGGAGCAGAGGGAATGAGCATCGCTTTTCTTCACCCCAAATCCACTTTCGGTGTTCTTACAGAGCTTTGCGAAGACAAGAATAAAAGAAAATAACAAATAACAGTTCAATGAACAGCCAGGAAAGAATTAAACAGCTCCTTGATTACAGGGTAAAAGCACGCTTAGGCGGAGGTGATAAACGTATTGATGATCAGCACTCCAAAGGCAAGCTTACGGCAAGGGAGCGTATCACCTTACTCCTTGATGACGGAAGCTTTGAGGAGTATGATATGTTTGTGACACACCGTACTGAAGATTTTGGTCTGGCGGATAAGAAATACCTTTCTGATGGCGTTATCACCGGTCACGGGACCATTGACGGACGCATTGTCTTTGTTTTTGCTCAGGACTTCACCGTTTTCGGGGGTTCACTCTCGGAGACATTTGCACAGAAGATATGCAAGATCATGGATCAGGCTATGCAGGTCGGGGCACCTGTAATTGGCATCAATGACTCCGGCGGAGCCAGAATACAGGAGGGTGTCCGCAGCCTGGCCGGCTATGCTGAGATATTCGAACGTAACATACTTGCCTCGGGTGTCATACCGCAGATATCAGCCATCTTCGGACCTTGTGCCGGTGGTGCCGTCTATTCTCCTGCACTGACAGACTTCATTATTATGAACCGGAAGAGCAGCTATATGTTTGTCACCGGACCCAAGGTGGCTAAGGCAGTAACGGGTGAAGACATTTCTGTTGAGGACCTGGGGGGTGCAATCATGCATGCCACAAAATCAGGTGTGGCTCACTTTACTTGTGAGGAGGAAGAAGAAGGCCTGCAACTTATCAGGAAACTCCTCTCATTCATGCCGCAGAACAACCTCGAGGAGCCTCCGCAGACAGAATGCGATGACCCTATTGACCGCCTTGAGGATGACCTGAATGATATAATACCTGATAGTCCTAACCAACCTTATGACGTCAAAGATGTAATAAGCAGGGTGGTTGACTATAATGATTTTCTGGAAGTACATGCCCTCTACGCTAAAAATATTATTGTGGGTTTCGCCAAATTTGACGGAATGCCTGTAGGTATTGTAGCTAACCAGCCTAATTTCCTTGCCGGAGTCCTCGATATTGAGGCCTCACGAAAGGCAGCACGCTTTATCAGGTTCTGCGATGCATTCAATATTCCCATTGTGACTTTTGTTGATGTCCCCGGTTTTCTTCCCGGCTCAACACAGGAGTCCGGCGGCATTATAATACATGGTGCCAAGCTGATGTTCGCATACGGTGAAGCCAATGTCCCGAAGGTCACTATCACCCTTCGCAAATCGTACGGCGGCGCACACTGTGTAATGTCTTCCAAACAGCTTCACGGTGACCTGAACTACGCATGGCCAACTGCAGAGATTGCTGTTATGGGCCCCCAGGGTGCTATTGAAGTGCTGGAGGGAAAAACCATCAGCGAGATTGATGATCCGAAACAACGCAAGGAATACGTCACCAGGAAGGAGGACGAATATCGTCTGAAATTTGCAAATCCTTACGAGGCAGCCAGATACGGTTATCTGGATGATGTCATTGAACCACGCAACACAAGGTTCAGAATCATCAGGGCTCTGAGAACTCTATCTACCAAGAAAGACCCCGGACCAATGAAGAAACATTCAAACATACCCCTTTAATAATAAGATAAATGGGATTATTTTCCGCAATATCAGTATATGGACAGGTGTTTGATTCACTTACATGGATTGTCGTCCTGGTAGGTATCAGCATAGTATTCCTGTCACTCCTGACAATCTACCTTTTCTTCAGGTATGTGCTCACGTTTATTCTGAACTTCAGACTAAAGAGTTTTGCCCGTAAAAAGGGTATTGACCCTGCAGAGATTGTCACAGTAAAGACGATGATGTCAGGTGAGGTCAATGCAGCAATAGCAATGGCCCTCTATTCATATTTTAATGAGCTCCATGACGTGGAAAGCGGCATTGTAACAATTCAAAGAGTATCCAAGATATATTCTCCATGGAGTTCAAAGCTTTATAACATGAAAAATCTCTAGCATCAGAAGATCAAGTCAAAGGAACACAGAAATGAAAAACTACAGTTACACTATAAACGGAAACCAGTACGAGGTAGAGGTACATGAGATAGAGGGCAATATTGCAAGGATAGAAGTTAACGGTACAACATACAATGTTGAATTACACCAGGAGGTACCCAGACCCAGGGTAGTTCCCGTATCAACTGCTCCCAGGGCGGCTAAGGAAGTGGCCACTCCTGCTCCGGCAAAAAAGAGCGGCGGAGCTATGTCTGCTGTAAAAGCTCCTCTCCCGGGTGTGATACTTCAGGTACTTGTAAGACCGGGTGACGAAGTCAAGCCAGGGCAAACACTCTGCACCCTCGAGACAATGAAAATGGAGAATGCCATTAAGGCAGACAGCGCAGGCACAGTGGCCTCGGTGAAGGTGTCTCCCGGCCAGTCAGTCCTTCAGGATGAATTGTTAATTGAAATCAACTGATCATGGCTAAGAGAAAAATATGGACTATGATAGGGATCCTGGTGATCCTCTCACTTGCATGGACTGCCTTTGTAAAGCCTGAGAAAGAGAGAGCTGAAGCATTGAAGTCTGCCGGAATTGAGAATATATCATCCATGCCGCAATATCAACCTTCTGATCCGGAGGCATCACAACTCTCTGAGGGTCTCAGGCAGTTCTGGGCATTCACAGGCTTCCGCAATGCAACCTCCGGAAACCTGGTAATGCTGGCTGTAGGTTTGATCTTTATCTTCCTTGCAATTAAATATGAATATGAGCCTCTGCTGCTGATACCAATCGGTACCGGTATCCTTATCGGCAACATTCCTTTCTTTACCGATGGAGGCATCAATCTTCAGGTTGGAGTCTATCAACAGGGAAGCGTGCTCAACTATCTTTATTTCGGAGTACTTAAAGGTATTTATCCTCCTCTGATCTTTCTTGGTATAGGTGCGATGACAGACTTTTCATCGCTGATATCCAATCCGAGACTGCTCCTTCTGGGAGCAGCGGCACAGGTTGGGATATTTATTACTTTCCTTGGAGCAATTGCCCTGGGATTTTCAGGTCCTGAAGCAGGAGCAATAGGTATTATAGGTGGTGCTGATGGCCCCACGGCTATCTTTCTTTCTTCAAGACTGGCAAACGGGGTGAATATTCTCCCTGACGGCACCACAGTAAAGAATCTCATCGGGCCCATTGCGATAGCCGCCTACTCATACATGGCGCTGGTACCTGTAATACAGCCTCCGATAATGCGCCTCCTGACCAATAAAAAGGAACGTCTTATACGCATGAGACCGCCACGGGCCGTAACAAAAACTGAGAAAGTACTTTTTCCCATTTTCGGACTGCTGCTTACATGTTTCATCTCTCCCAGTGCACTTCCTTTGCTGGGAATGCTCTTCTTCGGTAACCTCCTGAAGGAGTCAGGGGTGACAAAAAGGCTCGCAGAGACTGCAAGGACCTCACTGATAGATATTGTAACAATAATGATTGGCCTCACCGTGGGTGCCTCAACGCAGGCTGACGTTTTCCTGACAAAAGACTCAGTCCTGATATTCGGACTTGGTGCTTGCGCTTTTGCAGTTGCCACCACAAGCGGGGTGCTTTTTGCAAAACTGATGAATGTATTCCTTCCGGCAGGTGATAAGATCAATCCTCTTATCGGCAACTCCGGCGTTTCAGCAGTGCCTGACAGTGCACGTGTGTCTGAGGTGGAGGGACTGAAAGCTGACAAGACAAACCATTTGCTGATGCATGCTATGGGACCCAATGTGGCAGGTGTCATAGGTTCTGCAATTGCTGCCGGGATATTACTCAGCTACCTGGGATGATATACCTGTGAAAAAATATGACCGCCGGCCCCCGGCGGTCATATTTTTTACCGTAAGACTGATAACGCTGACCTCTCTTTAAGTTACCTGGCTCATACTTAATGCCGGAATATTTATTTAAGTTTGTATAACTACCCAAAACCGCAGAGATGACACAGAGCATAACCGGAAACGCCGGGCCAAAGGTAAGATCTGATATTGAAGTAACCCTTGAACTGACTGATTCAGGCGGGATAGACCTCTCCGTTAAGTCAAAGGTGAAATGCATGTACGGTGCTGCAATAGAAAATCAATGCCGTGAGCTTCTTGAACACTTCGGGATTAAAAATGCAAGGATATCTGTTGCTGACACCGGTGCTCTTCCGTTTGTGATAGCAGCACGGGTGGAGGCCGCTGTAAGGGCACTCGGAAAAAGCTCTTCCGCGTTTTTGCCTGAGATGCTTCCTGAGAATTTATACTCCTCTGACAGGGGTAGGTTCAGGTTTTCAAGACTCTACCTTCCGGGTAACAATCCCGGCATGTTTCTGAATGCCGGACTGCATTCGCCTGACGGTGTGATACTTGATCTTGAAGACTCTGTAGCTCCTGCCAGGAAGGATGAAGCCAGAATACTTGTGAGAAATGCCCTCCGTGCTGTTGACTTCTACGGAGCCGAAAGAATGGTGCGCATAAACCAGGGCGAAAGAGGCCTTGAAGACCTGGAATATCTCATTCCGCACAACGTTAATCTTGTTCTGGTGCCTAAATGCGAGGACCCCGATACCCTGGTGGCTATAGAGAGAAAAATATCATCCATAAGAAAAGATAACAAGAATACCCAGGCAGTCCACCTGATGCCCATCATTGAAAGTGCCCTAGGGGTTGAAAAGGCTTTTGAGATAGCAAAAGCTACACCCAATGTTGTTGCAATAGCCATTGGACTGGAAGATTTTACTGCAGACCTTGGTGTACAGAGAACCAGGGAAGGTGCGGAGTCACTCTATGCACGCAGCCGTATTGTTATTGCCGCAAAGGCAGCCGGAATACAGCCTATTGACTCTGTCTTTTCCGATGTGGGAGATATGGAAGGACTCCTGAACAATGTTATCTCGTCAAAGGTCATGGGATTTGAAGGTATGGGATGTATCCATCCACGGCAGATACCTGTCATCAGGCAGGGATTCTCTCCCTCAACCGATGAGATTGAAAAAGCCAAAAAGATTGTGATGGCATTCAGTGAGGCTCAGGCAAAAGGAATAGGAGTGGTGGCCCTGGGAACGAAAATGATAGACCCGCCGGTTGTTGCAAGAGCAGAAAAAACAATCGCACTCGCGGTTAAGCTTGGACTGCTGCCTGAGAAATGGATAGAAGAAAAAACCATAGAGTAGAACAGAAAGAATATTAAACATGAATATGCTCGAGAATGCTGCCGGCCGCCTTGTTCCGGATGAGATCAACGGAACCGCGGCAGTGCCTTTCAAAGGTGTTGGAAAACACCGGCCTCAGGGAGGCAAATATTCACCTCCCATACCCACATGTATAGATTATCCTGATGACAACAACAAGGTTACAGGGTCATTAAGGGAGGCATTGGAGAAATGCGGACTAAGGGATGGGATGACAATATCGACACACCATCATCTTCGCGACGGAGACCTTGTCAGCAACAAGATATTCGATATAGCCTCTGCAATGGGCATAAAAGGGCTTACCTGGCTTCCCTCAGCATCTTTTCCCTGCAATGATCCTGTGATAGAGTATCTTGAAGATGGCACCATAGATCATATCGAAGGAAGCATGAACGGGCCTCTGGGGCGCTTTGTCTCGGAAGGCAGGATGAAGGGTATGGCAGTCCTCCGCTCTCATGGCGGCAGGGTACAGGCAATACAGGATGGTGAGGTGAAAATCGATATAGCAGTCCTTGCCGCACCTGCCGCTGATTCCTTCGGCAATGCCCGCGGAACAGGAGGCCCCTCGGCAACAGGCGTACTTGGTTATGCCAAAGCTGATTACCTCTATGCAGATAAGGTAATAGTGGTGACTGACAACCTGATTGACCTTCCCTGTTTCCCGATGGAGATAGAGGGCAACTATGTTGACTATGTGGTTGTGGTTGATAAAATAGGGATCCCTGAAAAGATTGTCTCAGGCACAACCCAGATTACAAAAAGCCCTGACAGGCTTCTCATAGCAGAACTTACGGCTTCATTTCTTGAAAAATCCGGATTATTGCATGACGGTGCCACCATGCAGGCAGGAGCAGGGGGCACCAGTCTGGCCATTGCCGTTTATGCCCATGAGATCCTGAGGAAAAATGGGTGGAAGTTCCGGTTTGGATTCGGGGGAAGCACCAAGTATATGGTCAAAATGCTCGAGGAAGGACAGATGGGATATATCCTTGATGCCCAGGCTTTCGACCTTGACTCTGTAAGATCCATTGAAGCTAATGCAAACCATATTCCCTATCCTGTCTTCAATGCATATAACTATCACTCAAAGGGCAACCTGACAGCTATGATGGATATTATGATCCTTGGAGCTACTGAGATAGATGTCAATTTCAACGGAAATGTGGTAACCCACTCTGACGGCCTCCTGCTGCACGGTATCGGTGGCTGGCAGAACTGCCTTCATGCCCGTAATGTGATCATTCCCGTTCCGCTGTTCCGTGACCGGATACCTGTAATTGTTGACCGTGTCACAACACTCTGTGGGCCCGGGGAACTGATAGACGTTATAATTACTGAAAGAGGTATAGCTATCAACCCCGGAAGAAAGGATCTTATCGATTCTGTCAAAGGAAAGGGATTGCCACTGATGACAATACAGGAGTTGAAGGATATGGCGGAAAAGATGTGCGGGAAACCTGAAAAGGCGGCTGTTGATGAACGTGTTGTGGCAGCCATTAAATGGGTTGACGGTACGGTAATTGACGCAGTACGGAAAGTAAAATATCAATAAACATATAATTTAACAATATGAGCAGATATAAATGTCCGGTATGCGGCTGGCTGTATGACCCGGAAGCAGGTGATGAAAGTGCCGGAATTGCTCCCGGAGTGGTTTTCGAAGATCTTCCTTCAGGTTGGTTATGCCCTGTTTGCGGAGCTCCTCATGATGAGTTTGAGGAGTACGATTAAGACCGCTCTTAAGCCTCTTCCTCAGGGATGTGCTTGATGACATCAAGCAGAAGATCCCAGAACATCTGAACAGTCTCTATCTCTATCCTCTCCTCAGGAGTGTGTGCTCCCTTGATTGTCGGCCCGAAAGAGATCATGTCAATCCCCTTGTACTTTTCAAGGATCAGACCGCATTCCAGTCCTGCATGTATCGCCTTAACCTGTGGTACTTTTCCGAAGAGCTTGCGGTAAGAGTCTATCATCAGCTTCAGTATGGCTGAGTTCATATTTGGCTTCCAACCGGGGTAACCGTCAGAATGAGTCACTTTTGCGCCTGCCAGTTCAAAACAAGCCTCGGTGCTCATTGCAGCATAATGCTTCGCCTCTTCTGAAGAACTCCTCTGTGTGGTGACAACATGTATCTCATTGTTCTCTGTCAGACGCACCGTGGCAAGATTACTCGATGTCTCTACCAGGTCAGGCATGTCTTTGGACCATCCTATAACACCGTGAGGCACTACGCTAAGTGCGTTCAGAATGTTATGCTGTGTCTGCGGGTCAATAACATATTCCGGCACCTCTGACGGGGTTGCCATTACCTTAAGGTCAGGCTCAAGCCTTCCGAACTCCTCACGTGTCAATGTATTGTAATCTGCACAGTATCTGAGTATTGCCTCCTCATGCGAGGGATTGAATGCTATTGTCACAAATGCTTCCCTGGGGATGGCATTGCGCAGGTTGCCCCCTTTAAAACTGCTGACAGAGATATTATACTTTCTTTCCAGTTCCTGCAGAAGCCTTGAAATGATCTTTATTGAGTTGCCGTATCCCTTGTGGATCTCATCACCTGAGTGGCCGCCGTGCAGCCCGGTGACGGAGATGTTCATAGCTCTATAACCCATTTTTGAAGGTACAGGAGTATAGGGCAGAATAGCCTGTGTGTCTATCCCCCCGGCACATCCTATGAAAAGGATACCTTCATCTTCTGAGTCAAGATTCAGCAATATCCTCCCTGTTAAGAAGTCGGGACTGAGGTTTATGGCCCCGGTCATTCCGCTCTCCTCGTCAACGGTAAAGAGACACTCTATCTTTCCGCATTTAAGATAAGGATCGGTAAGGATTGCCATCTGAGCTGCAATTCCTATTCCGTCATCTGCACCCAGTGTGGTACCGCTTGCACCTACCCATTTACCATCAAGTACCGGAATTATAGGATCTTCCAGCCAGTTATGGGGGTGTGAGGCATTCTTCTCGCCTACCATATCAAGATGGCTCTGGAGTACAATAGTTTTCACCTTCTCCAATCCCTGAGATGCATTACGGGTGATAAGAATATTGCCTACGCTGTCTTCTTTTGACTCCAGGTTGTTTTCTGCTGCAAAATCAATCAGATACTTCCTGATTTTTTCTTCATTCTTTGACAACCTGGGTATTCCACATATCTCTTCAAAATAGCTCCATACCTTCCTAGGTCTTATATCCCCCAACTGACTCATGATTATTCTAAGTATTGTTTCTTAAAGGCTTATTTATTTTAAGCGACAAATATACTTTTTTTCTCGTGCACCA
>JAQBHM010000359.1:0-2516 GCA_032127795.1 Bacteroidales bacterium
TATCGTAAAAAAAAATATTGCCGCAACTATTTTACCTGCTGTATAATAGTATAATAGAGTGTCACTCCTGCAATCAGATTTTTGATCAGGCTGCTCCCTCCCCGAACAAATTCCTTATATTTGTGACTGGTAAAACGCGCTAGACCCGGAAAAAAACATGGACAATTTTATTGTTTCTGCCCGCAAATACAGACCGGCCACATTTGATATGGTTGTCGGACAGGAGACCATCACCACCACCCTTAAAAACGCGATAAAGAATAATCACCTTGCTCAGGCTTATCTTTTCTGTGGTCCCCGTGGTGTTGGCAAGACCACCTGTGCCCGCATCTTTGCAAAAACAATTAACTGTTCAAGCCTGGGCCCTGACTTTGAGGCATGTGATAAATGCGAGTCTTGTCTCTCATTCAACTCACAGGTGTCATTTAATATCCATGAGCTTGACGGAGCCTCAAATAACGGCGTTGATGATATCCGCAACCTTACTGACCAGGTAAGGATCCCGCCGCAGATAGGTAAATTCAGCGTCTATATAATTGACGAGGTTCACATGCTCTCTGCTTCAGCATTCAATGCGTTCCTGAAGACACTCGAGGAGCCGCCGTCACATGCAATATTTATCCTCGCCACAACAGAGAAGCATAAGATCATTCCTACGATACTTTCAAGGTGCCAGATATTTGACTTCAACAGGATAAATGTAGATGATATTGTCAACCGGCTCGTATGGGTGGCCGGCAATGAAATGGTGAAAGCAGAACATGAGGCTCTGCATGTCATCGCCACAAAGGCTGACGGCGCCCTGCGCGATGCCCTTTCCATATTTGACCAGATAGTGAGCTTCAGCGGTAAAGAGATTACCTATGCCGATGTCATTTCTAACCTGAACGTACTTGATTACGAGTATTTCTTCAGGATAATCTCTGCCGCCATGGCAGGAGATATTTCCTCTGTGCTGATAACATACAATGAGATTTTAAGCAAAGGTTTCGACGGGTATAATTTTATGGCAGGTCTCAATAACCATCTCCGTGACCTGCTTGTAAGCCGTGATGAGGCAACGGTAAAGTTACTTGAAACATCACCTGCCATCAGACAGCGTTACAGGGAGCAGGCAGTGAAAGCTCCTCTCACTTTTCTCTTTGATGCCCTGGAAACAGGCTCACAGTGCATGCTCAACTTCAAGAGCAGCAAGAACCAGAGGCTGCACGTAGAGCTTGCTCTGCTGCGTATGTGTCATCACTCATCTGAGTCTGACGATTCACTGTCAAAAAAAAAAGCTGAACAGCCCTTAGCCAATGATGAACCTGAGCTGAAACCTCCTGCCGTTAACTCTGTGATAGCCCGGGGCACGACCTACGCCCCTGAATCCAAACCTCCCGAGCCTAAGCCTGCGACCTCATCACAGCCTGCAAAACCATCTCCTGAAGACGGGAAAAGGGTCTCGATCAAAAACCTGATGGCTGAAGCCGCTCCTCCTGCCGGAACAGTTAATGAACCTTCTCCGGAAGACGCCAAAGAAATGCCGGGAATGGAATTCAGCCCGGAAGAACTGCTGGAAGCCTGGACTGCCTTTACAGAGAAAGTAAAGGAGGAGAGCCCCCGAATCTCAATTACCCTTTCATCCGTTACTCCGAAATCACTGCCTGATAAGACTATAGAACTGAGGCTTGACAATTCAGCCCTGAAAGAGACTTTTGACCATAACTTCAAGGCAAGACTCGAACATCACCTGAGGGAGAGACTTCAAAATAATAAGATTGCTCTTACAACTGTGGTCGAATCAACAGAAAGAGGAGACATCCTCTATTCCGTCGATCAGAAATTCAATCATCTTGCAGGCAAAAACCCTGCACTGAAGGAACTGAAAAAGAAATTCAATCTTGATTTTGAATGATGTCTTAACACAGCTCCAGTGAAATCTCGCCAACATAAATCGGGTCTGTTTTACGGATGGATTGAGCGGTTCCGGAACCTTTCATCCGGAAGAAATAAAACTCAAACCTTTCAGCCTGAAGAGCTCTTCTCAGAACAGATCATAAACAACTCGCGGTCAATGATCACCGTCATCAACCGCGATTATGTATACGAAAAGGTGAATAAGACCTTCTGTCTGAATCATAAAATGATTGCAGACGAGATAGTGGGGCAAAAACTCGAGGATTTGTGGGGCAAAGAGAATTTTATCTCCAGTATTAAAGACAACATTGACAAATGTTTCAGAGGCAATATGGTGTATTACCAGGCCTTCTTTGAAACACCTGCCTGGGGTAAGAGATATTTTGAGGTGGTTATGAAGCCCCTTTCCGGGAGGGAGAATGAGGTTACCCACATTCTTGCCGAGACTTATGATATAACTGAATTAAAACTCAAGGAACAGGAAGCATCAGATTTAGAATGGGAATTCAAGAACCTTGAATCGAACCTGCCGATAGGATTCTTCAGAAGCGACGAAAACGGGAGACTGCTCCACGTCAACAGGGCTTTTCTCAAGATCATGGAGGCTACCTCGGAAT
>JAQBHM010000360.1:0-3244 GCA_032127795.1 Bacteroidales bacterium
GGCTTCTCATTCCTTTGGCATGACGGGTCAACAAATAACAACCTGATTATTACTGCTGCAACCC
Source organism: Bacteroidales bacterium (assembly GCA_032127795.1). Classification (GTDB taxonomy): domain Bacteria; phylum Bacteroidota; class Bacteroidia; order Bacteroidales; family VadinHA17; genus SR-FBR-E99. The sequence goes on from JAQBHM010000360.1 coordinate 65, forward strand.
TCGGCATAGGAATATGTGATAGTATGTGATCCCGCTCCGGCAACGGCAGGATTGAAATAAAGTCCTGAGATTCCCGGGCCTGAAAGTGTACCCCCGGAGGGACTGATCTGTACGATCACCGACGGCTCATCAATGCAGAAGGTAACATCAGAGTTCAGTATGGCTGGCTGAGGCAGGGCATTTACTGCAAACAACCTTGTTACTGATGCATCGCATCCATTCTGATCAGTGTAGGAGTACGTGATAGTATGTGACCCCGCTCCTGCTACTGCCGGATTGAAGTACAGTCCTGAGATTCCCGGCCCGGAAAGTGTGCCGCCGGTTGGAGAGACCTGTACGATGACCGACGGCTCATCAATGCAGAAGGTAACATCAGAGTTCAGTATTTGAGCTGTTGGGAAACCGAACACCTCTACAGATGACTGCAGGTGATCATTAACCGGGTTAAAGTCAAATGTAGATGAAATGGTAAAATCAAATATATAATTCCCGGGGGCCGAAAGATCAGCAGGCACACTCATCTGATGGGAAAGAATCGCACCACTGTTAAGGATTTCTGTAAGAACGATATTATCAGTCACACTTACACCAGTGGAGATATCCATCCGGATATTTATTATATCTCCCTGCAAAGCAGCCTGGGTGCCCGCATTTCTGACTGTGACAATTACATCTTCATCAGCTGATAACGAACAGGCCGAGAGTGGAGAGACCATAGAATTTACAGAGAGATCAACTGACCGTACAGAAGTTCCCATAATTTCTATATTGTCGAGACCGGCTCCCATACCCCACTGGTAAAAATCATCATAGTAAAATCCGATCTGGGTCCCGTTTATACATATTCCCTCAGGTAATTCAATTGATTCGTATTTCCAGTCAAATGAACTTTCCAGATTTATCAAATCATGCCACTGGGTTTCTTCCTGTAATTTATATACAACATGCAACTCATCAATGGCACCATAGATTCCGGTTTTAAGCATATAGTCGAACGACAGAACAATATTGTCGTATTCAGCCAGGCGTAGCGGAACGGTTGCTGCAACATCTGATACATGAACAGCCTCACCGGCTGAATAAGAATCTATGCCAATAAATTTTGTGGTATTATCTGAAAAATCAAGGTAATAACAATTAAGCGATTCACTGTCTCCCCATTGCCAACCTGTCTCACTATTTTTTATGTTTACTTCGGTGGGGGCAATCTCGAAGTCAACAATAAATGGCAGCGAATGTAAAGTTTGAGGGAAAGCTGTTACCCGGTTTGTACCCACGCTTTCAATCTGCTCATTATTAAAATTATAAACAGCTGTGACATAATATTCATATACATTGTTTAGAATTATTGCCTGGTCGCTGTAATAAGTCTGCGCAGTTTCAGCAAGAACCTGTCCGTTCCGGTATATTCTATAGGAGGCGGGAGTTCCTTCAGCCGGAGAATTCCAATTTAAGAGAATGGTTGATCCGTTTATACTGTAACTTAGATTTTGTGGCGGGAAGATATTTGATGGTGTTGTAATGCCCGAAACTATCAGACTGAATGACTGGGAACCCCCGGTCAAAGATCCGGAATGGGATATCTTTATATCGAAATTGTTTTCTCCCGGGTTGGCTATAAAGACCTGTTCAACATTATCAATATGATTAATGCCATTTGTTGCAGGAGCTGCCGGGTTCTCGACATTCAGTACCCATGGCAGGTAAGATTGAAAGCTTACACTGTTTTCGACTTTAACATCAAGGTCATTTATCAACTTTCCTGTTCTTGGGTTAAGCGATGGTGTTGAAGGCAGGCCTGCCGGATCTGTCCAGCACAGTGTAACTTTCAGAAAAGGTCCGGATGATGTCTCTACCGGTATAGTGATTATTTCTCCCTGTGAAATTATTCCCTCGTAGATACTCTCACCACCGTTTTCGGAATTTTGAGAGATCAGATCTGCTGCTTCTTTAATATTCAGCAATCCCCAGCCAAAGCTGTAATCCGGTCCCGGACTGCTTCCTGCTTCTGATGCTGTATGAATTAATATGGCTTTAACTGTGGATGACATCAAAGTCACGTCAGGCTGGAGTAAATTTTGCAATTGATGAAGCAGTGCTACCGAACCTGTGGCAGATGCAGTTGACATGGAGGTTCCATTATATACTCCATAGCTATTATTGGAAGCTGCCGTTGAAGAATAGACGGAATATCCATTGGCCACAACATCAGGTTTTATTCTGCCATCATCAGTCGGACCATAGGCACTGAAAGCAGTCATTGCTTTGGCATCGTCAACTGCTCCGACGGTCAGTATGTTTTTAGCCACAGCCATCGGGCTCAGGCAATCGAATCCATCTGTTCCACCGTCGGGTTCTCTCTCCACATTTACAAGTGTCCATGTACCATTCCAGACATAATGTACAAAGGATGATGTGGGAGTATCGTTTCGATCATTTCCGGCAGATTTTACAATAAGATAGTCAGGTGCACTCCAGGCAATATAATCGAGATCGGCACTTACCTGGTCATAAAATCCAAATTCATAGTCTTCAACCGGAGATATGGCAGGGTCACCATACCAGTACCAGCTTTCGTTGCTGGCGTTGTAATACCAGCCGCATAATGGCCCGTATGAGTGGTTCGAAAGAACAATCCCATCTGCAGCTGAACTGGCCATTTCGGCAATGTCATCATTTAAATCCCAGGCTTTGATTGCTGCCTTTCCTGCCATTCCCCGGGCATCTGCATTAATCCCTGTAGCAAGCATGGTCCCGGCAATGTGTGTTGAATGGTTTGATAGCGGCAACTCTGTATCGCGCATGACAATCCTTGTGCCCGGTCCGTTTTGAAGTTCCTGGTGCGTTGTCAGGACTGAACCCCCATCCCACAGGTTGATTTCTATTCCTTCACCTGTTAGTGAGGGATAATCATTGTCATTTGTCCATACCTGATCAACAGAAATGATTCCAGCAGCATCAATATTATCCGTTGCATAATAAACAGGCTTGTTATTACTTCCCAATTTCTGGAGAATTACAACCCTGACATCATTTTCAATGTAGGCAACAGGAATACCAAGTGCTTTGGCTATAGAATCTGCTTTTCTCTTTTCTATCACCCAGTTTGCATGCTTCTGTTGTGCAAATTGGATTAAATCACCGCGCCTGGATTCAATTTTCGACCTTGTTTGCTGGGCA
>JAQBHM010000361.1:0-2853 GCA_032127795.1 Bacteroidales bacterium
ATCTGATGAACTGCAGGCTGTCATCACAACTGCAAAAAGTGTTAAAGGTAAAAGTCGTTTCATAGGTATCCTGGAATTATTGTCTTATGGAGTAATTGAATTTTTGAATTATTGAATTATTGAATTGTTGAGTTGATATGCACCTAGGTAGTGAGATGCTGTTGATGAATTCTGCATTATTGATTTGTTTCGGCAAGTTAAGATAAGAAACAAATTTATTATAAAATACAACCTGTCAGATTTTTGCTACCTTTAAATCCCTGAACCCTGTTGCCATATCCGGGCCAGTCCGCCCAAGGCAACTCCTGAAATTATAAAACCCTGAAGCTATGAAACCTCCATTGTCAAATCTGCGCATCATATTCATGGTACTTGCACTGTCTCTTGTTGCATCATGCGAAACTGAAAACATCATATCTCTGCGTTCGCTCCTTGTTGAGATGACTGACAGGGAGGCCATAACGCGCTTTCCGGACCCATTATACAGGCTGGTACAACAGAGTTCTTATGACCGCAAAAGCATTTCGGCAGACAGTGCCGGGTGGTTCGCAAATAATGATTATACTCATTTCATCCGTGAAGAAGAAAAAGAGGGTAAAAAAGAATATGTGATGTTCGAGGCTGAAGGCCCGGGGGCCGTCGTAAGATGGTGGATGACATTCGGTAATGGAGATGCATTGGGTTCTTATATCAGGATATATATCGACGGTGATTCGATTCCCGTACTGGAAGGAATCGCACCGGCCCTTGTCGGCGGAGGACTGCTGGCACCGTCGCCACTGAGCATAGCAGTATCACCACTCTCTGTACCGCAGCGGCAGGGATACAACCTGTATCTTCCCATCCCCTTTGAAAAAAGCTGCAAGATCACACTCTCAAACAACAGTGTTGTTATTGATTCACTGAGACGCACACCGTCAATTTATTACAGTGTCAGCGCCAGAATGTATGAGAAGGGTGCCAGGGTGATCTCACTGACAAAAGATATGCTTGTTGCCGACAGCCTGGCCCTGGCAGAGTGCTCTGCCCAGCTCTCAGGAATAAAAGTGCCCGGGAAGAGAGCAGGTATGAAAAGCTCGTCATCAGGCCGGTATTCTCCGGGAGAAGAATGCACCTTAAGGATTGGCAGGAGAAACAGGGCAATAGAGAGTATTACCCTGAGGCTTGAAGCTTCTGATACAGCCTCTGCCCTTCGCAGCACACGCGTCAGGATAGCTTTCGACGGTAAACAGACAGTTGATGTCCCTGCCGGCAATTTCTTCGGAACAGGATACTCAATAAACCCATACCGTACCCTTTTCAGCAGTACAGACACCGACGGCAGGATGGTCTTCAGCCGTCTGATGCCTTTCAGGGATAGCTGCACTGTAACCTTCCTGAATGATGGCGGTGATACTGTCAGTATTGAAGCAGAGGTTACAACCACCCCTTACAAATGGGACAGACAGTCAATGTATTTTGGAGCCTTCTGGCATGAATACCGCGACATTGAAACTGCAGGCTCAGAGAATGCCGGCGGAACGGGGAAACACGTCGACCTTACCTTTGTCGGTATTGAGGGACGCGGCGTTTATGCCGGCGATGCAGTAACCGTATTCAACAGTGCCGATGCATGGTGGGGTGAAGGTGATGAAAAAATCTACGTTGACAGGGAAATATTTCCTTCATCAATAGGTACCGGTACAGAAGATTATTACGGCTATGCATGGTGCAGGCCGGAGCCCTTCTCCCACCCTTTCATCTCGCAACCGACGGGTAAGGGTAATTTCTTCCCCGGAATGACTGTAAACATGAGATACCGGGTTCTGGACGCCATACCCTTTGAAAACCATTTAAGGGCAGACATTGAATTATGGCACTGGGTCATGACAAAGATAGACTACGGAATGACCAGCTTTTATTATGTTTACCCGGGCTTTACCGCTGACCTTCCCCCGACCGTATTGCCAGCTCAGACACAGTAGCATATCTCCATGCCTTCAGGAAAAGCCTGATGATAAACATTGCCTGCGTGGCAAGAAAAAAGAGGAATATCCACAGTCCCTTCTGAGGCAGTGAGTTGGCAGTAAACTTTGTCATCAGCAGGAGGAATAACAGGTTGATGATAAAGACAGTCAGCAACGCCAGGTAAGAGGTACCGAAACTGTTGCGAAGAGAGGCGAAGCCGGTTCTCAGGCCTTTGTATACACTTCTTGTGCCGGTAGATGCAACCCAGACGCGCGATTGATCAGCAACCAGAAACCAGACAGGCAACCCCAGAGCCCATACAATTCCAGTTATCTTCAAGACCATTACTATGGTCAGGAAGTCATCTGAGGCAACCCTCGTAATGACTGCCGGAATACCGACAATGACCAACGCCCAGAGAACAATAATCAGCATTACATTAACGGCAATACCGAGATAGGTAAAGAAATAATGAGCCGACGATTTAAGGAACGATGAAACCTTGAAGCTCCCATATACTGTAGTAAATCTGGTGAAAAGTCCTCCTGCAAAAAAAGTATATAGAAGAAACCCGGCAATAAGTAACAGGAACCCACCGTAAGTAGCACTTCCCAGCAGGCTGTTGAAGGCCGGTCCCAAATCTCCGATGAGGCCCAGGTCAAACCCATCAAGAAGACGGTCGGCAGCAAAACTGTTGCCGAACATTATCTTTAATCCAAGCTTAAGCGGCATGGCGACCACCAATATCATGGCCAGGGTAATTATCCACATGGTTATTAAGAGTCTGAATGACATTACCGACTTAACAGCTCCTTTTCTTAATACTGAAAGTAATTTCATTTCCCGGGGATTAGATGGTGATCATTGATATTAGCATTTGAATCAGGGTGACATATTTGGTCATCA
>JAQBHM010000362.1:0-5189 GCA_032127795.1 Bacteroidales bacterium
CGGGCAATTTCTTAACGCTCGGCCCCCTTTTGACTTTTGACTTTTGACTTTTGACTTTTGACTTAATTACCCCTTACACCACCTCCGCCACCACAAACGTAGAGCCGCCGATGAATATCATATCATCATCGCCGGCCGCCTCCCCGGCGGCTTCCAGCGCCTTAGCCACCGAAGGATAGCTCTCTCCTTCAAGACCATATTTACAAGCTTCAGCCTTCAGCAAGTTCTCATCCAGTGCCCTGGGAATTGAGGCCCTGGTAAAATAATATGCCGCTTCTTTCGGGAAAAGTGGCAGTATGGATGACAGGTCCTTGTCATTAACAAACCCTAAAACCATGTGAAGTCCACTTTTAGCAGTGCGCCTTATCTGTCTGACCACATATTCGAGTCCTTCAAGGTTATGCGCCGTGTCGCAAACAGTAAGCGGTGAATGGGCAACTACCTGCCACCGGCCCAGGAGCTCCGTATTTATGATCACATTGGCTACTCCTTTCATAAAATGATCCTGTTGAAGGTCAAACAACTCTTCCAGTTTCCTGAATGCAGCAGCTGCGGTCTGAATATTCTTCTGCTGTACCAGACCCCCCAATGGAGTAATGCCTCCTCTCCTGTCACGTGTCAGAAGGTCATAGAGCATATACGGTCTCAATGCATTAGCCTTTTCAGGATCACCGAGGTTACACCTGAACTCCCTGTCGGCGAAGGTCAGCGGTGCCTTCATCATCTCTGCCCTGGCAACAAAGGCTTCTGTCGTTTCAGTTTGTGACTCCCCTATCACCACAGGCACACCCTCTTTAATTATTCCTGCCTTTTCTCCTGCTACCGCAGCAAGCGTATTGCCAAGAAACTCCATATGGTCATGGCCTATATTTGTGATCACGGAAAGAACAGGTGTTATAATATTTGTGGAGTCAAGCCTCCCTCCCATACCCACTTCAATCACGGCAACCTCCACCTCCATGCGGGCAAAATAATCAAATGCCATTGCAACCGTAAGTTCAAAGAATGATGGCTCGATACTTTCAATCAGGGCTCTGTGTGACTCAATGAATCCTATGACCTCCTCCTCAGGTATCATCAGGCCGTTGACACGTATCCTCTCCCTGAAATCGCGAAGGTGCGGCGAGGTGTAGAGGCCCGTTTTGTACCCTGCCTCCTGGAGTATCGAGGCCAGCATATGTGACACAGATCCTTTGCCGTTTGTGCCTGCTACATGAATGCTCCTGAATGCCCTGTGAGGATGACCAAGAGATTCATCGAGCACCAGAGTATTGTCAAGGTTAGCCTTGTACGCAGCCTTCCCTATCCTGTGATATGCAGGAAGCCTGGAGAATAGATATGTTACTGCTTCTGGGTATGTCATGTTAATAACCTGAGGGACGTTGTTTGCAAATTTACAATAATTGATTCCGGACTAGCAATAGTGGGGTTATCTTTGTTGCCTGGATGCGACTGCGCCGGGGTTGCTGTCAGATAAAAACGATTCAATTATGGCGAAAAAGAAGACACAAAAGAAGATTTTCATTCTTGACACAAATGTCTTATTGCATGATTATACGTGCATATACAATTTTGAGGAAAACGATGTCATAATCCCTATTGTTGTCCTTGAAGAACTTGATAAGTTCAAGAGAGGGAATGACCTGATAAACTTCCATGCAAGAGAATTCACCCGGGAGCTCGACAAGATATCAGGAGATCTCCTTCTTACTGGAAACATTCCGCTGGGCGACAAGCTGGGCAATCTGCACATTGAGACAGGCAAGCAGTTTTCGGAACGGGTTTCCGAGTCTTTTCCTGAGAGAACTCCTGACCATCGTATTCTGGCCATTGCCGATTTTGTCACCCTGGAACACCGTGATAAGATAGTCGTACTTATCACAAAGGATATAAACCTCAGGATGAAGGCCAAGTCCCTGGGTGTAAGGGCTGAGGACTATGAGAATGACAAGGTGGCCAATCTTGATGATCTTTACAAGGGGATCAAGACCATCGAGGGTGTCAACCATAATATCATCAACAAGCTTTACGAGCAGCCTGAAGGTGTTCCTTCCGCAGATCTGAAGATAAAAGACGAGGAACTGGGTCATCACTTTTACATTCTGCGCAACAGTGGTTCCAGCGCCCTTGCCCATTACAATCCTGTTTCACAGATGCTCATCAGGGTGCTTAAGCAGACCACCTACGGCATCGACCCGAGAAATGCCGAGCAGACCTTTGCCATAGATGCATTATGCAACCCTGACATACAACTTGTATCACTTACAGGAAAGGCCGGTACCGGGAAGACCCTGCTGGCCCTTGCCTCTGCATTGCATCAGCACAAAAGGTACAAGCAGATATTCCTTGCCAGGCCCATTGTGCCGCTTGCCAACCGTGACATGGGATACCTGCCCGGTGATGTAAAGGAAAAGATGGATCCCTACATGCAGCCGCTGTTTGACAACCTGACAGTCATCAAACACCGCTTCAGCTCTCAGAGCCCGGAATTCATCCGTATAAATGACATGGTGAAGGATGAGAAACTTGTGATCACTCCGCTTGCATATATCAGGGGCAGGAGCCTCTCAAACATATTCTTCATAGTGGATGAGGCACAGAACCTGACACCCCATGAGGTCAAGACCATCATCACGCGTGCCGGTGAGGGCACCAAGATGATATTTACAGGTGACATAGAGCAGATAGACTCTCCTTATCTTGATGCCGGGTCGAACGGATTAAGTTATCTCTCCGACAAAATGAAGGGGCAGGATATCTTCGCGCACGTAAACCTGGTCAAGGGAGAGAGAAGCTTCCTGGCTGAACTGGCAAGCAGGCTGCTGTAGGTTGGCATTTTTAAGCTATTTTTGCAGCCTGAACAGTAATGATTTAATTTTGAAGAAGAAAGTAGCGTTTCAGACCCTGGGATGCAAACTTAATTTCGCCGAGACATCAACCATTGCCAGGTCATTCTCTGACGATATGTTCGAAAGGGTTAGCCCCGGCAGTGAGGCTGATATTTTTGTCATCAATACCTGCAGTGTCACTGATGCGGCTGACCGCAAGTGCAAACAGGCAGTCAGGAAGATCATTAACCATAACCCCGGTGCTTTCATTGCTGTGGTGGGCTGCTTTGCCCAGTTGCGCCCTGACGAGGCGGCCTCAATAAAGGGTGTTGATCTGGTGCTCGGCAACAATGAAAAATTTGATATTGTAAGGTACATAGACAATTTAGACAAGAAGAGTGTAGCCGAGGTTCACTCCTGCGAAGCCGTTGACAATGCCGGATTCAATCTTTCATGGTCTGCCGGTGACCGTACCAGAACTTTTCTCAAGGTACAGGACGGCTGTGACTACCACTGTTCATACTGCACCATTCCGAAGGCCAGGGGCAACAGCCGCAACCCATACATCAGGGAGCTGATTGAAGAAGCAAAGACTGTTGTCGCATCAGGAATAAAAGAGATAGTACTTACAGGTGTCAATGTGGGTGACTTTGGGAAAAGTACCGGGGAGACTCTTGAAGAGCTGCTTGGATCACTGACAAAGGTGGCAGGACTTGAAAGAATAAGACTCTCATCCATTGAACCCAACCTCCTTTCAAACGGTATAATAAAACTTATTTCCGGAGAGCCTCTGCTCATGCCACATATACATATGCCTCTTCAGAGCGGTAATGACAGGATTCTCGGACTTATGCGGAGACGCTACCGGCGTGAGGTCTTTTCTGAACGAATAAGGATGATCAGGGAGGCTATTCCAGGTGCCTCTGTGGGAGCTGATGTAATAGTAGGCTTTCCGGGTGAGACAGACGGCGACTTTGAGGAGACCTTTCAGTTCCTTGAAGGTCTGCCTGTCACCTACCTTCATGTTTTCTCCTTCTCTGCCCGTCCCGGCACACCTGCGGCAACAATGCCAGGCGCCGTCTCTGCCAGGGAAAAAGAGTTGCGAAGCAGGAAACTGATAAGACTTTCTGAGAGCCGTCGTACCCTCTTCATGCGCTCCTTCACGGGAGAGACAGCTGATGTGCTCTTTGAAAAGGGTGACAGCGACGGAATGATTGCCGGGTTCACCGGTAATTATATACGTACCGTTGTCCCAAATGCAGAAGGATTGTCTGGCACAGTACGAAAAGTCAGGCTTGCATCAATCCGTGATGATAACAGTATGAACGGCGAACTTATCAAAATATGACACTGATGAAAGGTATCGCATTCTATATTTTCTTCACAATCAACTGGCTAATCACCCTCCTGCCTCTCAGGGTGTTGTATGTTTTTTCCGATCTCTTCTTTGTGATTCTCTATTACTTTCCTTCCTACAGGAGAGAAGTGGTTGCAGCCAATCTGCGAAATGCATTCCCTGAAAAGGATGAGGATGAGCTGAAGAAGATATCAAGGAGATATTACCGTCATCTTGCCGACCTCTTTGTGGAGACTCTCAAGGTGACACACATGAGTAAAAAGCAGATAGCCCGCAGATTCACCATGAAAGACGAAGGGCTCCTTGACAGGCTCTATGATGAAGGCCGTGATGTTGTTGCTGTTTGCGGCCATTACAATAACTGGGAATGGCTCTCAGCCATGCCGCTCCACTTCCGGTTCACAGGAATGACCATATACAAACCTTTGAAGAATAAATACTTTGACAGGCTGATGTGTCAGCTCCGTTCAAAGTACGGCGTTGTTCCTGCTCCTATGCAATCCATTCTCAGGGAGATACTCAGGAGACGAAAAACAGGGGAACTGACTGCTTCGGCATTCATTGCGGACCAGACTCCACCGCCTGATGATCATACTTACTGGACCACTTTCCTGAACCAGGAAACAGGCTTTTATACCGGCCCCGAAAAAGTGGCCGTGATGCTTGACATACCGGTTATATTTTTGCATATCAAAAAACTGAAGAGGGGTTACTATGAAGCGGAGATGACACTGATATCAGAGAATCCGAAGAGTGAAACCCCTCATTCAATCACTGAGAAGCATATACGCAGGCTGGAAGATATCATCAGGCTCCAGCCAGAATACTGGTTATGGTCTCACAGACGGTGGAAACACAAAAGAAAAAAAGAAAATGATTAAGACAGCTGTTGTCATACTTAACTGGAACGGCCGGGCCTTCCTGGAAAAGTTCCTTCCGGGAGTCATTGCCTGTACTGTATCGCCAGAGACACAGGTAATGGTTGCTGATAACGGATCAGAAGA
>JAQBHM010000363.1:0-6559 GCA_032127795.1 Bacteroidales bacterium
CGGGTACCCTGTCACTGATCAGTTGGTAAATATTTGTATAACCGGCATATCTGTCGTCGGTAGCGTCAATCTTGCCCACTGATGTAGACAGATTTTTCCTCTTGACTGTTGAATAACCGATATTCACCATTTCGTCATCAGCTTCGGTTGCAGGAATATAATCCCTGACAGCAAAAGTCCCGTCAAGAACAATACGTATCTCCGGGTTCCCTTCAAAAGGTACCTCAGCAGAACCTTGATCACTGGAATAGGCACCAATCATCTTAATGTCAGACCTGAGTTTGATAATGAACAGACCCTGGCTGTCAGTGACAATTCCAGTGTTATGCTTTTCAACCAGTACCAGAGCCCCGGCAACAGGCTTACTTTCCTTATCAACCACCAATCCTGAAACCGTGACCTTACGGTTTTTCTTCTGCCCCATGACCGTATTGCCTGCTACAAGGGCAATGATAATAATTATGAGTATTCTAGTCTTCATTGTCTTTTTTTTAAAGTCGTCAGCAAGTTACGAATAAGCTTATTATTATCAAACATAGCTGGAATATTCCCGGGGTAATGCTTCCCTTGTAAGCGTTAAGCCAGATAACTTCAGTATTATTCCCCCTCAGCGATTTACATATAACCATGCAATACTAATACAAATACTCCTAATGATAATTTCTTATATTTGCACAATATTTGATTATCAGTGAGATTTAAGAAAATATCATTCTTCTTTATTGCATTCGCCACTTTGGTTCTGATGGCGCATTCAATTATTCCTCACCATCATCATTATGGCCTGGTATATAAATTACGTGCGGCCTGCACTGATGAATGCCTCAGTCATAATTACAGTGACCATTCACATAACACCGAAAATGGATCCTGCTGTTCTCTGAATCAGGACATTCTCATCCCTGACAAAGGGTTACGGTCCGGAGAAAATCTCCAGAATGAAATGTCAGATCCGGACTTCAATCATTTTTCAACGCAGGCGAATGTTCATTCATCGGATCCGCTCACCACTACCTGCATTGCCACTTTGACAATCACTCATTCTGATCCGTCACGGTATCTGTTACTTTTAAACAGATCGCAGGGCTTACGCGCCCCTCCCCTTTCCTGATCAGTTACTGATTATCTTCAGGTTCCTGCCGGATATCGCGCAGGTCTTCCGCTTATTTATTATTATCTTAAAAATATAACACCCGTCACATGAAATCCATATATTTTGTAATTGCTTTGGCAGCTTTACTTACAGTTGGCTGTAACCAGGCAAAGGTTCAGGAAACGCATGAGGATGAGGTTTTTAAAATATACCTCACTGCATATAACCCTGGTTTTGAATTATTTGCTGAATCCGATCCGCTGGTATCAGGAATGAGTTGCAACGTGCTTGCTCATTTTACCTTTCTGTCAGACTTTAAACCACTTGACAGTGCATCAGTTACAGTACGATTGGTAGCTGACGGCAATGAAACCTCCCTTACACCTGGAGTTCACCTGCGTCAGGGAATTTACAACTTTGATATTACACCGGGTGCTCCCGGTGAGAGCACCGTTGTTTTCGAAGTTAAAACCCCTTCAGGCACTGTTGAAATCTTTGAAATACCCGTTGTGGTCTATCCTGATAAGCAGGCGGCAGATGAAGCAGCTGAAAGAGATGAACCGGTGGTGACAAATGCCATAGCATTTACAAAGGAGCAGACCTGGAAAGCAGACTTTTCGACCGATCTTCCTCATCTTGAACCGTTCGGTCAGGTGATCAGGACTACGGCGCAGGTACTGTCGGCCCCGGATGACCAGATCATGGTCACAGCAGCGACCAGCGGTGTGATAATATTTTCAGGGACCAATGTACTGGAGGGACAGAGAGTCTCACCGGGGCAGGTGCTCTTTACCATTTCAGGATCAGGATTGGCAGACAATAACTCTGCCCTGAGGTACTCGGAAACAGTGAACAACTATGAGAAGGCAAAGGCCGATTATGAACGGCAGAGCGTACTGGCAAAAGACAAGATTGTCTCTGAAAGAGAGCTGCTTGTCACAGAAAAGGAATATAAAAATGCCGCCGCAGCATATGAATTGCTGAGCAAGAATTTTAATATCTCAGGCCAGAAAGTATCATGCCCCCTGGCGGGTTATGTAAAAGAGCTGTTCGTAATGAACGGCGAGTTTGTTGAGACAGGCAATCCTCTGATGACTGTAGCCGCCAACAGGTCACTTATCCTGAAAGCCGGCGTAGCGCAGAAATATGCTACAGTACTTGATGACATCAATTCTGCAAACATCAGGATTGCAGAGACTGGCATGACATATACCCTTGAAGAACTGCACGGAAGAGTGATTTCCCGCGGACACAGTACTGATGCCGACAATTATCTTGTTCCGGTGGTATTACAAATCGATAATATCAGCGGCTTCATTCCGGGAGGATTTGCGGAAGTTTTTCTGAAAACGGTAACAAATACTAAGGCGCTGACAGTACCAAACAATGCTTTACTTGAAGAACAGGGGAATTTTTTCGTAATGGTGCAGGTCACACCTGAACTGTTTGAAAAACGAGAGGTCAAAGTTGGCACCACTGATGGGCTGAAGAGTGAGATTACCATGGGCCTTGACAGGACAGAACGTATTGTAACCAGAGGGGCAGTCCTGGTGAAACTCTCACAGGCATCAGGCACCCTTGATCCACATGCCGGTCACGTCCATTAAAACATAATCCGATGCTCGATAATCTTATAAAATTCTCACTTAATAACAAGTTTTTCATCTTGTTAACCGCAGTAGTACTTACAATTGTAGGGCTCCGTACTGCAAGTAATATGGACGTTGACGTGTTCCCTGACCTTACCGCCCCAACGGTGGTGGTTATGACAGATGCTCACGGAATGGCCTCTGAGGAAGTCGAACGACTTGTAACCTTCCCTGTCGAATCTGCCGTCAACGGGGCAACGGATGTAAGACGCGTCCGCTCAGTATCTTCACAGGGATTCTCCTTTGTCTGGGTTGAATTTGACTGGGGCACTGACCTCTTCAAGGCAAGACAGATAGTAAGCGAAAAACTGATAACGGTATCAACCCAGATGCCACTGGGCGTTGGACAACCCACCCTTGCTCCCCAGTCGAGCGTCATGGGTGAGATGTTTTTCCTGGGACTCCAGTCAGACAGTACCAGCATGATGGAACTGAGGACCATTGCCGATTGGAGCATAAAACCCATGTTACTGGCAACAGGAGGGGTTTCACAGGTGACAGTCATCGGCGGAGATCTCAAGCAGTACCAGGTCCTTGCCAATCCTGACAAGATGAAATATTATGATGTTTCAATAAGCGAACTGGCTGAAATCTGCAAGGGCCTTAGCCAGAATTCCACGGGAGGAACCGTCAGACAATACGGAAATGAATATGTTGTAAGAGGAATAGGAAGATCATCTGATATTGACTTATTGTCAAACTCATTCATCAAGTCAAAAAACGGAAAACCGGTAAGGGTTGGAGAGGTAGCTGAGGTGACAATTGGCAGTGCTGTAAAAATGGGGTATGCTTCTGAAAACTCAAAGCCGGCAATAATAATCTCAGTATCAAAACAGCCGAATACCAATACGCTTGAACTTACTGAAAGGATTGAGTCTAATCTTTCAGCGTTGCAGAAGAGTCTCCCGGCCGATGTCAGGGTGGATACCAAAATTTTTCGTCAGGCTGATTTCATAGAAACCTCTGTTAAAAATGTCAGAAATGCCTTACTTGAGGGAGCAGTGTTTGTTGTAATCATCCTTTTTCTCTTTCTCGGCAGTTTCAGGACCACTGTCATTTCTTTACTGGCAATACCCATATCCCTGCTTGCCACCATACTGGTAATGAAAGGTCTCGGACTGAACATTAACACCATGAGTCTTGGAGGGATGGCAATAGCTATCGGGGCACTGGTAGACGATGCCATCATTTATGTTGAGAATGCATATAAAAGACTGCGCCTTAACCACCTCAAACCGGAAGAAAAAAAGCAAAGTGTTTTCCTGGTGGTCTTCGAAGCCTCAAAGGAGATACGTGCTTCGATCCTCAATGCCACCCTGATTATCATAGTAGCCTTCCTTCCGCTCTTCTTTCTTTCCGGAATGGAGGGAAAAATGCTTATCCCTCTGGGAATTGCATATATCGTTTCTGTCTTCATGTCACTTGTGGTGGCAATGACTCTGACACCTCTCCTGTGCAGGCTCCTTCTCTCTGATGACAAATACCTCACAAGGAATAAGGATGAGAAATGGCTGACAAGAACCTTGTCAGCCAGGTATGAAAAGTCGCTCACATGGGCACTTAAGCACAAAAGAGTTATTATATTCTCATCGCTGGGTCTCTTTTTGATCTCTCTGCTGATATTCAGTTCTATGGGGCGAAGCTTCCTTCCTGAATTTAACGAGGGATCACTGACGTTATCGGTAATAACCAAGCCGGGCACCTCACTTGAGGAGACCAACCGTCTTGGCAACCTTGTGGAAAAAGAGCTGCTGGCCATCCCGGAGATACTCACCACAGCTCGCAGAACAGGCCGTGGTGAGCTTGATGAGCATTCCCAGACCACAAACAGTGCTGAGATTGACGTCAATTTCCGGCTGGAAGAGCGCAGCCGCGAAGAGTTTCTTGCTGATGTAAGATCTACCCTTGCCAGGATCCCCGGAATTGCATCAACCGTCGGGCAGCCACTGGGCCACAGAATTGACCATATGTTGTCAGGCACAAAGGCAAATATTGCAATTAAAATCTTCGGCAGTGACCTGAATAAACTGTTTGAAACAGGCAACCGGATCAAAACTGCAGTTGAAGGTATTGAAGGCCTGGTAGATGTCAACGTTGATCAGCAGATTGAGATACCGCAGATCCAGATAAGGGCAAACCGTAACATGCTTGCCAGCTACGGGATCACTATGAACGAGTTTAATGAATTTGTCAACATTGCCTTTGGTGGCGAGAAACTCGCAGATATATATGAAGGCCAGAACCGGTTTGATCTTATCCTGAGGCTTGAAAAAGACTACACTGAGACCATAGAGGGCATACGGTCCGCTCTTATAGATACCTATGACGGAAAGAAGGTGCCTCTCGAACAGGTTGCAGATATTGTATCTGTTACAGGACCGAGCTCAATAAGCCGGGAGAATGTGCAGCGAAAAATAGTCGTTTCTGCAAATGTCTCCGGCAGAGACATACGCAGTGTGGTTAATGACATTCAAAAAAACATCGGGGAGAACATCATTCTGCCCGAGGGTTACCGGATTGAATACGGAGGGCAGTTTGAAAGTGAAGCCAGGGCATCCCGGACACTCATGATAACTTCCATAATTGCTATTTTTGTGATTTTCATTCTGCTCTACCAGGAATTCAGAAACTTTAAACTTGCCGGAATAGTACTGCTGAACCTCCCCCTCGCACTTATAGGAGGAGTATTCTCAATATTCTTTACATCAGGCATCCTGAGCATCCCTGCAATAATAGGTTTCATCACGCTGTTTGGCATTGCCACCAGAAACGGAATCCTGCTGATTTCAAAATACGAAAATATGACAAAGGCAGGAATCCCTCTCTTCCAGACACTTACCAAGGGTTCCGCCGACCGGCTAAGCCCTATACTGATGACTGCCCTGACGGCTGCCCTGGCACTGATACCGCTGGCCGCAAGAGGAAATCTTTCAGGGAATGAGATCCAGAGCCCAATGGCAAAAGTCATTCTTGGAGGACTTTTGACTTCAACATTGCTGAATCTATATATTGTACCCATCGTTTACAGTATTCTTAGGAACAGAGGAATTTTAAAATATGAAGAGAATGAAAATTAGAATTATTACCGTGATAGCATTCATGGGTTGCTTCTCACTCTACGGCCAGAACACAATTGACAAAGTGCTGGCTGAAGTTGAAAGGAACAACACAGGAATAATGGCCCTGAGAAAAAAGACCGAAGCTGAGAAGATCGGGAACCGAACTGATATTTTTCTTTCCAACCCTGAATTAGGATTTAATTACCTCTACGATAATCCGGCCAGCACTGGCAACAGAACTGATGTAAGCATTATACAGAATTTTGACTTTCCCACAGCATATGTTTACAGGGGTCATATTGCCGAAGCCAGGAACATTCAGGCCGAGCTTGAATATCACAGAGAGCTTAAAAACCTGCTGTTCCGAACACACCTTCTGTGCATCGATATACTGTATGCCAATGCATTAAATGAAGAATACGGAAGACGACTGGCAAACGTCAGAAGCCTTGCCTCCTCACTCAAAGCAAAACTTGAAAATGGTGAGGCAGGCGTTCTGGACTATAACAGGGCGCAGCTTAACCTGCTAAATATCAGTAATGAAGCTGATAATAACGAGATTTACCTCAATTCCCTGGTATCTGAACTGGCAGCGCTAAACGGAGGGATCCCAATTACTCCTGATCAATCTGTTCTTGCTGCTCCTCCTCTTCCGGCAGACTTTGAGAACTGGTATCTTGAGGCGGAACTGAATAATCCCATTTTATCATGGCTGAAACAGGAAATTGAGATCGCTGATATGCAGAGAAAACTGAGTG
>JAQBHM010000364.1:0-4115 GCA_032127795.1 Bacteroidales bacterium
TTTCATCCACCACCAAACATCATTTGATGCATGTCCGTCAATTGTTCCTTTGCCTGTTATTGCCATGTTGGTGGCTTCCAGTGCATAGATCAGAGGGTGAATGTTATAGCAGTCCATTCCTTCCCATCTGGTCAGCACAGGTGGCAGATAAAGAGTATAATCTGTTGAGAATAAAAGATATGCATTATCAGCAAGATGCAGATTGACATTGCTGAGCAGTGTTATAGGCCCTGTATGCCAGATCCCGTCTGGTACCAGTACAACCCCTCCGCCAGCAGAATTGCACTCTTTTATTGCGGCAATGATTGCTTCAGTACTGAGCACGGATGTGTCATTTGCCTGAGCTCCGAAATCCGCAATATTAAATGTGTCAGCAGGGAAAGAGGTCGTTTGTATCTCTTTCTCAATTACGGCTGCAAGATCCCATTTATCTTCTGTGGAGCAGGATAATATGATTACCGTAAACAGTAGAATGGCCGGCAAAAAGGTAAGTTTCATAATGTGGCTTCTATTATTAATAACTGACTTATTTTGTAAGACTTTCGTACTCCAGGCAGGCCATTATAAAAGGAGCTACCCCTTTTGGATCATTGTCGCGTATAACCTCATTTATATAATATTCGTATGATCCGTCTCTGTATGGATCGCCACCAAGCCCGGCAACACCGCAGATCCTTGTCAGACTTACCAGGCCGTCACTGTCAGTAACTATGAAATTGTTTATCAGTCCCTCATAGGCTTTGGTGGCATTTATGAGGTACTTCTCATCGAGATACCCCATCCTGACGCCTTTGAACATGGCATAAGTGAACATTGCAGTGCATGATGTCTCAATATAGTTACCGGGATCGCCTGAGCGGTCCAGCACCTGGTGCCATCCGCCGGTCTGCGGATCCTGAATCTTTGCCACGGTCTCAAACATATTCTGAAGTATGGTTATCAGCTCGTCTCTTCCCGGTTCGTTTTCCGGGATAAAATCCAGGACATCAACAATTGCCATTGAAAACCAGCCCATGGCACGTCCCCATGCAAGTGGTGCCTGCCCTGTTAAAGTATCTGCCCAGAGCATCTTGCCGGAAGCATCCCAGGCATGTCTGTAAAGACCTGTCAACGGATCATAAGTATGCTTTGCCACAAGCCTGAACTGGTTTATGACATCTTCAAAATCTCCAGGCTGATTGTGCCTGGATGCATATTCTGCATAGAATGGAGCTCCCATATAGAGACCGTCAAGCCACATCTGGTAAGGGTAGATCTTCTTGTGCCAGAATCCACCTTCAGGCGTACGGGGCTGTGAATCAATCTGAGCTTTAAGCTCTTCAATGGCAATGTTATACCTGGGATCTTTTGTCCTGTCATAAAGGAGGAAGAGCATCTTGCCCGGATTTACCTGGTCAATATTATAGTTCTCCATCTTGTAATTCCAGATTGAACCATGGGCATCAATCATTGAATCGGCATATTCCTTAACATAGTTAAAATACCTTTCATTACCGGTACTGTCACTGAGTCGTAAAAATGCCAGACCCATAAGACCCTGTGTGTAATTCCACTTTTTCTCTTTGACAAAATCAACCATCCACATCTGTGGGTTTCTTGTCATTTCTGATTCTGCCATCCTTACAGACCACCGGTCATCC
Organism: Bacteroidales bacterium; assembly: GCA_032127795.1. Lineage (GTDB taxonomy): Bacteria > Bacteroidota > Bacteroidia > Bacteroidales > VadinHA17 > SR-FBR-E99. Next base: position 1,641 of record JAQBHM010000364.1, read on the forward strand.
AATTTCTTTTTAAACCTGTCTGGTCTATTATTCTGGCAGGAAATAATAAGAGCGATAACTGTCAGTAGGGTCACTGCTGATGTTCTGGAAATTTTCATTGCCGGAGAGATTAATTTAATTGACTGTAATCTTCAGCGGATTCTGAAGTTTAAGATAGTAATCACTTAGATAATCTGTCCATGACTGATCAGTTTCAAAACCCCATTTGCTCCAGCCAGCCCCGGTATAGTAAGTAAGCTTTTGTCCGGGTGTGAAGGTTGTGAGAATCAGGAAATGGTTATATGATTCAATTTTGCCGGTTGAAGGGGTAGTAAGAACTGTTCCCACATAAGTAATGCCGCCTTCACCACCGTCAAGACGGTATGCAATTGCCGGCTCGCCGGAAGGTGTATCAAGAGACATTCCCTCGTCTCTTTTGACAATACCTGCTGCAACAGGAAAATCAGTTTCCATACCTGTGTACTCTTCAACAATCTTTGTCAGCTGGCTGCCGGCATCAAGTGAGATGGTACGGGTTTCAGTAACCATTGTTCCGTTCACCAGGAAAGGGGGGTATGACAGTCTGAATGATGTGCGCAGCGGACCGTTGTCAAGTGTCTGATGACTTTCAAAATTTATCGCCAGCCAGAGGGAGTCATTGACAAAGGGTGCCATAGCTCCGGCACCCAGTGTGCGTCCCACCTTGTAGCAGTCGCAGCCTTCGCCGTTATCATCATGGTAGGTATTCTTTCCTGCAAGGTAATCAGCATACCACCTGTCTATTACCAGCCTGTCTGTTCTCTTGATCCAGACATCAAGCCCATTGCTGGGACCATCCTTCTCTATCAGCGCCGTACCGTAAATGCGGAACGCAATACGGTCATTCTCCCAGGCATAGTCATCCATTCTCTCAGGCACAAACCGTCCAAAGGCACGCGGTTCATATTTCTGTGCCGTTCCCAGGGTAACATAATAGACTGATTCCGCACCTGCGGCGACTGCAGGCTGAAAGATGAGAGCCACGGGCTCTGCTTTGCCGGCATAAATAATCTGCGAGGGTACTTCAGTGCCTTTCTGATCGGTAACAATCACTGCTGCAGGATCAAAATTTGTCATTGCTGCTTCAAGGTCAGCGACCAGGAGTTCAACTGTCTCCGCCGATCTGTCAGCAGGAAGCGGATTTGAGACAGTGACTCTTATACGTTCATTGTTGCTGCATCCGCAGAGAAAGAATACTAATGATAGAATCGGGATGATCTTATTCATAGCGGTATCTATTGGTTATTTTGGTTGTTTGCCTATATATGCCAGTATGCCACCGTCGACATAGAGGATATGACCGTTCACAAAATCCGAGGCTTTTGAAGCCAGGAATACTACAGGGCCTTCCAGATCCCCCGGTGTTCCCCACCTTGCAGCAGGTGTACGGCCTATGATGAAAGAGTTGAAAGGATGACCTTCCGTTCTCAGGGGTGCTGTCTGCGGTGTTGCTATATAACCAGGGCCTATGCCGTTGACCTGGATGTTGGACTCAGCCCATTCACATGCCAGGTTGCGGGTCAGCATTTTCAGTCCGCCTTTTGCAGCAGCGTAGGCTGAGACAGTCTCACGGCCCAGCTCACTCATCATGGAGCATATGTTGATTATTTTACCACCCCCCTTTTTAATCATCGTCGGTGCCACAGCTTTGGACATGATGAATGGCCCGGTGAGATCAATGTCAATCACCTCGCGGAATTCCGCGGCACTCATCTCCAGCGCCGGGATCCTTTTTATTATCCCGGCATTATTGACGAGGATGTCAATCACCCCGACCTCTTCCGTGATCTTTTCGATGTAGGTTTTCACAGAATCCTCGTCAGTGACATCAAAGACATAACCCCTGGCATTAATCCCTGCATCTGAATAATCATTAAGCGCTCTATTAACACGGTCAGCGTCTCTGTCATTGAACACTATCGTGGCACCTGCTTCTGCCAGAGCTTTGGCCATCGCCATACCTATACCGTAGGAGGCGCCCGTCACAAGGGCTATCTTTCCATCGAGGCGAAAAAGATCATTATCCATAATTAACTTTTAAGATGTTTAAAATAAGGATTACCTGAGATCAGTCTGCTTGTGGAAATCCTGGTCGCCGTAATCGAGATTCTCACCGGCCATGCCCCAGATGAATGAATAGTTTGATGTTGCCGTGGCGGCATGGATTGACCACTGAGGAGACAAAACAGCCTCATTGTTCTTCATCCAGAGATGCCTTGTCTCTTTCGGTTCTCCCATGAAGTGACATACCGCATTCCCTTCCGGGACCTCAAAATAGAAGTAGACCTCCATGCGTCGGCCATGGGTATGAGGAGGCATGGTGTTCCATACGCTGCCGGGTTTGAGCTCTGTCATACCCATCTGCAGTTGACATGTCTCCAGCACTTCCCTGACGATCATCTTATTGATGATGCGGTGGTTGGCAGACTCCATTGAACCCATTTCCGCTATAAGAGC
>JAQBHM010000365.1:0-6347 GCA_032127795.1 Bacteroidales bacterium
GACGAGGATGGCCCTTGGCTGGGCATCAATGATCACCGATATCTTTTTTGCATGTGCAGGTTCCATTCGCACTATTCTTTCAATATTCTGTGCCTCCATTCCGCGTCCCTGTATTGATATTCCTGAGCCTTCACCTCCGGGCCCTCCCTGGAAGGCGCCGGCCATGCGGCCGCCACGGCCTCCGCCACCGGGGCCTCCGGAACGGAAGGAGATATTAAAGACACCCGCCACTGATTCAGGATTGGAAACCACAAACGTTACGAGATATCTCATGCGGTCATCAACCACGGTCTCTTCAGCCTGAATGTCGCTGAAAAGAAAGCCCGGCTGTTCCTTGCCATTGAACCAGTCGTCAAGAAATGGATGGAATTCAAACCCGAACCTCTCATTTATATCGTTATCCAGAGTGACAATGTCAACTCTGCGGAACCGGTGATCATCAATGTATTTCTTAAACCAGCTGTTGAAATCATCGATTCCGGCTTCAGCTCTTATAATATTGAAGAGCTGATCACCTTTCAGGGTAATAATTACCGCTACGGTATCGCTGCCCGGGCGTTCAGCAAGAATATCCCTGAGGCTACTGTTTTTCAGTATCATGTTGGCCCTGTCATTATTGGATAATCCTCCGAAAGGACCTCTTCTCCCCGGACCGGGAACACTGATCTGCTGAAGGTGCGCCTCAAAGACTGAATTGATGACCGGATAGTCAGAGGAGTAGAAATTGTTCTTGAAAAAATAGAAGCTGGGCCCCAGCCGGTAACGCGTAGGTTCATTGAGTACCTCTCCGTTTACGTACCTGGTATTCTCCCCGCTGATAAAGGTATTCCTGATAAAATTATTAAAGAGCCTGACCTGCAATTCCTTATCGGTAACAACCTGGTTGGTTCTGGCCATCCTTTTCTTCTGTCGCATAAACTGTTTCCGGAAGCCTGCATTCTGCAAAGTGGCTAACTTCTCAGGCAACAGTACCATTGACGGTTGTACCTCAGATCTTGTCTGGGTGCTCATCCTCGGGTATGAGTAAAACTGAACCGGGACCTCCACGAAACTCAGGGTGCTGAAGGGATACCTGGTGGAGAACCCTGACTCAAGCTCCCGCATGATGCCTGATATCAGCAGGGGCAGGGTGTCAGTAAGCTCAGAGAGCTCCTCCTTATAGTAATCATCACCGGGGAAATAATAACTGATATATTTTACCGAGTCAACGGTGAGGGTGTCTGATCTGTAATCTCCTATAGCCAGCGTAAGACCGGTCAGGGGTGATTCAGGATTGAATATCTGGTACCCGTTCTCCTGGCGGCCTACGCCCTGTGACACAGCCGTCATGCCTTCAGCACTTTTGACACGGAGTGTAAACCTGGTGAAATCGACTTTTATGCGTGCCGGATTCGACGGGTAATAGTTGAGGGCAGCTACAGGATACCAGTGTGACTCGGGAGTGAGAAGAACATACTTGTCACTTAGAAACGCCTGGCGTTTATTTACATTTAGCATTACAACCCTGTAAGGTGTCTGCTTCATCTCATTTGTATAATCAGGATAACAGAATGATTCATCAATGGAACCAGAATATGATATAACGATGCTGTCACTCTGACCCGTGGTGAGGGGTTCTGTGGCTTCCACCGTGATAATGTGATTTCTTCTCCTGTAATTCAGGGGCAGCCCTCCCGATGTCACCCCTGTGACTTCAAGGGATGGATTGAGTGAAAAGAGCAGGCTGTCAAGGGGCTCCCTGTTATCATTTGTAAATACAAGGTCTGCCGAGGCGGTGATACGGTTTCCCTCATGTGAAATGTCTATGCCGGCTTTGGTGAGACTGGCAAAAATGGCGGACTCATACAACTTATTAGTTTCAATAACCAGCTGTTTTTCAACGATGTCTGTCTTATAAGCAGTGTAGGTGTTCACGCCGCAGACCACTGCAGCGGCCAGGGATACTGCCATCAGCACCATGGAGAGCACAGTATGCGTTTTCGACTGTGGCAGGCGCCTGAACAGAAGTACGGTTGCGAAAACCAGTGAGAGGCCAAGGAAGAAATAGAGGAGCCTCTGGTTAACTATTAAAGAGAGGTTGTCAAAGCCAATCACACCGGATTTGAAAACAGGAAGACCGAAGGCCATGTAATCAAAGAGAGAGCCCAGACGGAACCATCCCCAGAAAATATCCAGCGCTGCCATGCCCAGAAGGATCAGGAAAGTTATAGCCTGGTTCCTGAGAAGTGACATCATCATGAAAGCAAGCCCGAGGCTGAAGATGAGCGTGGGAACACTGATAATGAGAAGGTACCACAAATATGACATGATATCTACCGACATGTTCTTCGATATAATGTTCATTATCAGCCCTATGCATAACACAAGGATGTTCAGCCCGAGGAAAAGTCTTAATATGCCCCATGTCTTCCCGATCACATATTCGAAGTTCGACATTGATCTTGTATAAAGAACTTCGTTTGTATCAACTTTTTTGTCACGCTTGAGGAAATCGGCCGCCAGGAAAATAACAACGAGAGACTGCGCTATATTCAGGAGATACAGGTTCAACAGAGGCAGAGAAGAGGGTATCGACACAAGTTCCCACGGTTCATCACCAACAGGGGAAAAGAATCCGATATTAAAGAAGGCGATGATGATCAGGGTGCCCACTGAGAATAATCTGAAGAACCAGCTTCTCCTGAGAGTCTTAGCCTCGTTTAGGGCTACTGTGCGGATCTTATGAAGGAACGCCATGGGTGGTATGGTTCTTATTCAATTAAATCAGCATGAAGTTTATGCTCCATATAGTAAACATAAGCATCTTCGATATTCGGTGTCACCTTTTCTGCATGGTACTCCGGCGGATCATCAGCAACCACCTGCACTTCCCATCCTCTCTCCACGGGTATGGTTGAGATAACGTTATAGCGTTCCTTGACCCGGTCATATTCCTGCTGGTTCAGGGTCAGCCTGAACACGTGGTTGTCAGCTTGTTTCACCAGGTCTTCAGGAGGGCCGGAGAAGACAACCTCTCCCTTGTTGAGCAGAGCCATACCCTGGCACGTTGATGAGATGTCTCCAACGATATGAGTTGACAGTATTATGGTGACCTCGTTACGGCTCAGCTGCGAAAGGATATTCCTGAACCTGATCCTCTCGTCGGGGTCCAGCCCGGTGGTGGGTTCATCAACTACGATGATCCTGGGGTTTCCTATCAGGGCCTGGGCGATTCCCAGACGGCGCTTCATGCCCCCAGAGAGCTTGCTGGCCTGCCTGTCACGCACCTCCAGCAGTCCTACCTGATCAAGCAGCCTGTTGACTTCTGCAAGTCTTTCCCTGCTGTTCCTGATACCTGCCAGTGCACCTGAGTAATCAAGAAATTCCCATGTTTTTAAAGCGGTGAAGTAGCGAAAGTCCTGCGGAAGATAACCCAGCATGCTCCGCAGACTCCTGCGGTTCTTCTGGATGTCGCGGCCGTCAACAAGCACCTGCCCTGAGGTGGGCTTCATCAACGTAACCATGATCTTCATCAGGCTCGATTTACCTGCGCCGTTGGGACCCAGCAACCCGAACATGCCTGTTCCAAATTCAAGGTTTATATCCTTTAAAGCCTGATTCCCGTTAGGATAAATCATGTTCAGATCCCGGATCTCAATTTTCATATCTGTGACTTGCCGATCAGGCAGAGTTTTCTTTTAGACTATATAAAGACGGAAATTATTTCAAATGTAGCATCGAAATGAAGATTTTCCCGGTAATATTTTACATTTTTCCTGCCAGTTTTCCACTGACCACTATTTTCTCTTGTTTATTTGAAACCAGAATCATAGTTATCATCGGGAACAGGTGGCGGAGAAGATCCTAAGCAGCAAGGTAGATGAGATAAATGAGTACAATAACAATAAGCTGAAATCGAAATTAGGGTTGCCTGAGGATTATGATGTGAAGTAATTACGGAGCCTGATACTAAGTATATTCGGAAATAATATTTTCCAGTGAGCCCAGGATTTCCTGGGCTTTTTCAATTGTAGTCTCCCGGAAGTGTATTGTGTCACCGGGCTTCATCTGTGCCAGCAGGTGCAGGTCAGCAGTGATGACATTGGCGATACGTGTATAGCCTCCTGACGTCTGCCTGTCAGCCATCAGTATTATCGGCTGTCCGTTCCCCGGCACCTGCACCGTGCCGTTTGATATGCCAGAGGAGACAATATCAGCGTCGGCCTCCTTATGCTTTATTGCCATGCCTGACAGACGGTATCCCATACGGTCACTCTGCTCGGTGATCCGGTATTCCGATGTAAGGAAACTGCGTATCCCCTCAATCTCAAAACGATATGCTTCAGGGCCGGAGATGATCCTGATGACCTGGTCAGATTTACAGGGGGGTATAACCCCGTCAGGGACATGCCGCAACTCAGTTTTCCGTTTGACCTCTCCCAGAGGAAGCTCGTCACCTGCCCTGAGTGCTCTTCCTTCCATACCGCCTATACCTGCCCGAAGGTAGGCGGAGCGGCTGCCCATCACCACAGGCACATCTATACCACCGGCAAAGGCAATATATGTTCTGAATCCGTTCTTCAGCCCGGTGAAGCCAAGCCTGTCACCGTGCTTTACCATTATTGTACTGTTGAGGCTGACAGGTATCCCGTTTATTGCGGGGCCCATATCTGCGCCTGTCAGGGCTATTGCACCGTCGCCTGAAAAATGCATCTCAGGTCCTGCGAATGTTGCCTCCAGGCAGGCGGCTCCCGGCTCATTGCCCACAAGCCTGTTGGCCAGACGGAGCGAGAAGGTGTCCATAGCCCCTGCAACAGGCATGCCGTAGCGCTGAAAGCCGTATCTCCCTTCATCCTGAACAGTGGTAAGCATTCCCGGTGATATAATTATTGCTGTTGACATGATCATCCCTGTTTGCTGCGGTTAACATGGTAGAGACCGTTTTCGACCTTCTCCCTGATAGTATTAAATTCATCTTCATTCATCGGAACAAAACGTATGCTGTCACCGGCGCTGAAGAGGAATTCAGGTTTCATGAAGGGATTGAACAGTTGAAGGGGCGTTCTTCCTATCAGATTCCAGCCGCCGGGGCTCTCTACAGGGTAGATGCCTGTCTGGTTTCCGGCAATGCCTACTGATCCGGCAGGGATTTTCATACGCGGCGACTGTCTCCGGGGTGTTGCAATACGTTTATCCATCCCTCCCAGGTAACAGAAGCCGGGGGTAAAGCCAAGCATGTAGACGCGGTACAGGGCTGAGCTGTGAATGGTGATCACATCATCCTGTGACAGATAACCCATGTCTGCAACATCCTGAATGTCAGGGCCATATTCGCCTCCGTACAGAACTGGCACATCAACCGTGCCTGCCTCCGGGAGTTCAACATCTTCTATGTCAGCACCGCAGGCGCGCAGTATATCGAGCAGCTGACGGTAGCCGGTCAGTGAGGGGTCATATGAGACCATAAGCTCATTGTAGGCAGGTATGAAATCGGTTATACCGGCAATTTTCCACTCCTCCAGCCTGACAAGGAGCTTCATGACAGTTCTGTTAACTTCCTCAGATATTCCGTCGCCGGCCTTAATTATAAATGCCGAGTCTCCGGAGGGAATATAATGCAGCATCTCTCTATTATTTTACAAAATATTTCAGTTCAATGCCTCTCTTTTTCAGTGTTTCTGACAGGTTACTGACGAACACCGCTGCCATCTCATTGTCGCCGTGGATACATACAGTGTCAGCCTCTATCGGGATGATCTTCCCGTTTACTGTCTCCACCACTTTTTCGTTTATCATTCTTATGACCCTCTCTATCATTGTGTCAGTATCATGAAGCACTGCTCCGGGCATATCTCTGTGGACGAGAGTTCCGTCATCATTATAGGCCCTGTCTGCGAATACCTCTGAGGCGCTGGCCAGTCCTTTCTCCCTGGCAGCCCTTATAAGCTGAGATCCTGAGAGACCTACGAGTGTCAGGGTGCTGTCAAGGTCCTTCACTGCCTGTGCTATCACCAGTGCCATGTCATAGTCTTTGGCGGCAGCATTATAGAGGGCTCCGTGGGGTTTGACATGCTGCATCCTTGCCCCGGCAGCTTCAGCCATGCCTTTCAGCGCCCCTGCCTGGTACAGTATCAGGGCTCTCAGCTCTTCAGGGCTCACCATGAAGGGCCTGCGTCCGAAACCTTCCCGATCAGGGAAGCCGGGGTGGGCTCCGATACCTGCTCCGAATCTCATGGCCGTTCTTATGGTCTTCATGATCATCAGCGGGTCACCGGCATGGAAACCACAGGCGATATTTGCTGAGGTGATGAACGGCATGATTTTCTCATCACTGCCTTCGTTGCCCTCAGAGGCGATCTCTCCCAGAT
>JAQBHM010000366.1:0-3101 GCA_032127795.1 Bacteroidales bacterium
ATGTCATCATTAATAATACTGTACTTTGAAAGTACTAATTCAGGTAATTCAAGTTTCTGAATATCAGGAATTATATGCTCTTCATCCTGTTTTACATCAATCCCGAGGTTAAACGACTCAAACCTTGATGAACTGTTTAACAGCACTAGTGTCCCCAGATGTTGTGATAGGGTCACTACCTCTTCGTATGTTTCTTCAATATGCTTGTATTGCTTGTCAGGAATGCCGATGAATGTCAGATCAGTATTTGATGACTCCCGGCTAATGATCTCATTCTTTGGCAAGGCATCCACTGAATTGTTAATGACTTTTATTTCGATGCTGATACGGTACTTATCTGTAATATTTTGCAGGGTCCTGTAAATTGTCTCTTCACGGTCACGGAGAGTGTTTATTACAAGTAACCGTATATGTGCATCTTTCCAGTCCCCTGATGAAGTAAAATGTCTGAGAAGGAAGATCGAGAATGTAAGGTTACTTCCCCAGCCACTCCACCATACATCTATAGTTTTCTTTTCCCCGTATTTCTTCAGGGAGTTATAACTGAGAAGAATAGTGTTTAAGTCACTCTGTTCAAAATTCTTTATCGCCTTTAGAAAGTGAGCTTTGTTTTTTGCATTTCTGCTCCACCCCATAAGAATTGTATCAGGTTCAATACCGGAGAAACCGTAAACACGTGATATTTCATTCATTCCCTCGTAAGCACTACGGCATTCATGCTGATGGATTATGAGTTCATCACTGCTGCCGGAGGCAGAAAAGTAGCGTTTGTCCTTTACCATCCTTGGCTCATTGGACTCAATCATTTCAAACGCTGAATACATACCAAGCCTGCCGCAAATGGCGCCAGCCATTTCAACCAGGTGGGGTCTTGCACTATCCTTACCGGAGAACATAATTATATTGGGACGCCAGTTGCGGGTGTGCATGGAAGCCTTGTTTAACCGCCGGAGGCCTGCTCTGACAAGTGTGGACCAAACACTGCTCCAGGCATCACCGGTTTCCAGAACAAGTTGTCTTTGCTTCAGAAACAGAAAGAGAGCTCCCAGTATCACTATTGCTCCGACCATTGCCAGGAAGTCAAGCTGAATCATTACTATGAAACAGGCCAGGAAGCCTACGATACTGACCCAGGGAGGTGTTCTGAAGGATGGTCGGAAATCAGCACTTGTAAGAGACTCAAAAGCAGCGCTCATATTCAGGAAGCCATATGTTGTGATGAAAAAAATTGAGACGATCCGGGCGATTACATCCAGTTCACCTATAAGAATACCTGCTTCCGCAATCAGGAAAGTTAGCAGCAGAGCATTCCGAGGTTCTTTGGCGGCTCCCGTACCCCTTGCAAAAAAGCGCGGAGTAATCTTATCCATAGCTGTTGACTGCAATATTCTCGGAGCGGCAAGTATACTACCAAGCGCGGAGCTTAACGTGGCTCCCCATATACCTGCAATAACCAGCTGAGGCACAAGAGCTATTTTAAATAATGCCTTTGGATCGGTGGCTAAAAGTTCGCCGTCAACAGTAAAAGCAAAAAAGAATGCAAGGGCTATATAAACTGTCAATCCGATGGCAATTGCAGAAATGGTTCCGACGGGTATCGACTTTTTGGGATCTTTCAGGTCCCCTGACATTGATACTCCTGCCTCAAAGCCGGTTACTGCCGGAAAAAAGATGCCGAAAAGCACCATAAGGGAAACGCCGGTGCCCTTACCGAAAATATTTGGGGTAACAGGAGCAAAATCATGATTACCCAATACTATGGATAGTAGTGACAGAACAATCGCTGCCATTATCAGATACTGGGTCTTTATGGCCAGGGAAGTGCTTACAAAAGTGATTATTGTTACAACAAGAAGAATAATGCTCCCGGTAATCCTTATGTGATTAATATCCATCGGAAGGTCCCAATAGCCAAGAAAACTTTCGGAAAAACCTATAAGATATAGACTAACGCTGAATGATAACCCGACAAAAAGCGCCAGCCCGAGGGTTCCGCCGATTGGCAGACCCAGACTTCGGGAGATAATATAATATGTTCCGCCTTCCTTGACTTTCTTATCAGTGGCAATGGATGATACACTCAACCCGGTTGATATTGAAATCAGATGCGCGACAAAGATGATGCCCAGAGTACCTATCAGTCCCGCCTCTCCCGCTATCATCGGCAGGCGCATATACATGATCACACCTAAAATGGTCAGTATGGAAGGAGTGAACACTCCGCCAAAAGTCCCGAACCTTTTTCCTTTCGCCATAATCTTCTAATAAGACCTCAACAGAGATAATAATTTATGTCTGTCAACAATTATTTCATTATCATCAAATATATTAATTTTACCCCTTGTAATCAATCAGTCAGATGGAATTATTGAACCCTTACACCGGAATTATCGCCATTTGTTTAATTCTTATTTTGTCATTTCTCTTTAACTGGTTGTCAAAGGTATTCAACATTCCAAGTGTTATTTTGCTGATCATGTTAGGGATAGGGATCAGGTTCGGGCTGGATTATCTGAATATAGCGATTACCGGCAGGTTAATGGACATATTAATGATTGTAGGTGTTGTAGGTTTGATAATGATCATCCTGGAAGCTGCCATGGATCTTGAGTTGACCCGTGACAAAAGACCGTTAATTGTCAAGTCATTTTTTATGGCACTCTTATCCCTTGCTGCATCAATTTTCTTTATCACCTGGATACTAAACACCTTTCTGATTAAAGACCTTTTCTCGTCTCTTATTTATGCAGTACCTCTGTCAGTTGTGAGCAGTGCCATAGTTATTCCGAGCGTCGGCAACCTGATAAAAAGAAACAGGGAATTTCTGATTTATGAAAGTACTTTTTCAGATATCCTGGGTATCATGGTCTTCTTTTATCTTTTAAGCAGTACAGAGAAGGAATCGGCGAATGAAATTTTAATACATATTTCAACAAATATTGGCATTACAATAGTTCTATCTGTTATTGTTGGTTATCTGGTGGTTATACTTCTCGAAAAACTCCGGTCCCAGGCTAAGCTTTTTCTCCTTATCGCGGTACTGGTGCTGCTATATTCGCTCGGGAAACTCTTCCATTTTTCCTCTCTCATTATGATCCTCG
>JAQBHM010000367.1:0-3999 GCA_032127795.1 Bacteroidales bacterium
CAATCTGTCAGGCATGCTGGAAAGATACGGAGATTCAGCAGTTATAGCCGGCTCCGACTCCCTTAAGAGGATACATGTTCATACCAATAATCCTGCTGACCTGTTCGGTGAACTGAGAAAACACGGACTCCTTGCCTTCCAGAAAGCTGATGATATGGTAAGACAGAGTGACTCAGTACATAACCGGAAGTGGAATATTGCCCTGGCGGTTGATTCTACTTGTGACATCTCACCTGAAATCATGGATAATTACCAGGTCCATATGGTGCCTATAAATCTTTCTTTCGGTGACAATCATTATCTTGACAAGGTAACAATCAAACCCGACCAGTTTTATGACCTGCTTGCTGAGAGTCCTGATTATCCCAAAACATCACAGGTAAATGAAAAGGCATTTGTGAATCTCTATTCACAGCTTGCATCAAGATATGATTCAGTTATCGCCCTGAATGTCTCTGACAAGTTCAGCGGCACCTTCAACTCAAGTCAGAGGGCAGCATTAAAGGTGTCTGCTGAATTCAACAAACCGATCACCGTAATCAACTCAAAAAGCGTCTCAGGATCTGTGGGTCTTCTGGCCCTTCGTATCGCAGAGGCCATTGAAGCAGGAATAACTCATGATGAAATAGTCAAAATGTCAGAGAAGTGGGTCTCTGATACCAAGATCTTTGTCAGTGTCAGAACCCTGAAATATATGGTACGCGGAGGCAGAGTATCTCATTTCAAGGGATTTATTGCCAACCTGCTGAATATTAACCCCATTGTATCTGTTGATGAAACTGGCAAGGCTATTGTCTTTGACAAAGCTTTTAACCAGAAGGCAAATATGGAAAAGGTTATGGGGCACATTAAAAGATTGGCAGGAGGGAAGAAGATTTGGAATTACATAGTTCTGCATGCCCAGAACAATGATGCTGCCGACTGGTACGTTGCAGAGATGGAGAAATTGTTCAATAAAAAACCGGTTTCAGTGGTAAACATCTCCCCTGTGATAGGTGCCCATGCCGGCGTAGGGGCAGCATCGATTGCATTTATGTTTGAATAGAGGAAAAATATGACCCTTTTTCTGCAGATATGGTTACAGGCTTTGCTTGTTATTATGATCATGATGACAGCCCTGTGGATCATCAGCGTTATCATAAAAAATGTCAGTATTGTTGACCTTTTCTGGGGTTTCGGGTTTGTGCTTACAGGCTGGTATTATTTTTTTAATACTGAGGGGTATGAACCCAGGAAGCTGATACTTATGACAATGGTGACCCTCTGGGGTTTGCGTCTTTCAGGGTATCTTACGTGGAGAAATGCCGGCAAGGGAGAGGATTTCCGGTACCGGCAGTTCAGAGAGAGTTATGGCGTGAAGCGTTACTGGTGGGTAAGCTTCTTTCAGACATTCCTTTTACAGGGAATGCTTATGTGGATTATTTCCGTGTCATTGCTTGGAGCCCAATTTTATTCAGTCAATTCATCACTTGGGATCGCAGACTATCTGGGTATAGCGCTCTGGGTTACAGGAGTTATTTTTGAGGTCGGCGGTGATATTCAGCTTGCCCGGTTCAGAGCTGATCCGTCAAACAGGGGCAAGGTGCTCAACAGGGGTCTCTGGAGGTACACCCGCCACCCAAACTATTTTGGTGATGTTGCGGTATGGTGGGGCTACGGATTTGTCTGTCTTGCCGCAGGAAGCTATCTGCCGGTGATAGGTTCGGTAATAATGACAGCACTTATAATAAGAATATCCGGGGTAGCTCTGCTTGAAAAGTCACTGGTATTGAAAAAGCCTCAATATAAGGAGTACATTGAAACCACAAGTGCATTTCTGCCCTGGTTTCCGAAAAAGAGGTAAATTGTAAGTTATTATCGGTGTGTTGCTCAGTTGGCAGAGCAGCTGATCTTGATCAGCGGGTCCGGGGCTCGAGCCCCCGCAGCCCGACAAATGGCATAAATAATACAATTAATAATTATGAAGAAAGTTAAGCTATTATTACCCGCATTATTTTTATCATTTGCTCTGTTTGCCCAGCAGCCGGGTCAGAAAAGTCTTCCGGTAAAAATGGAGGAACTCACCTCTCCGCAGTTCGGGAAGGCGGTGGTGCTTTCCGGAGGAGTATGCGTCATCCCTCTCGGGATAATCGAGAAACACGGTCCCCACCTGCCCCTTGGAACAGATCTCTTCGAGGCCAGGGAAGCCGCCGTGCAGGCTGCAGCAAAGGAGTACGCAGTTGTATTTCCTCCTTATTTCGTAGGACAGATATTTGAAGCACGCCACCAACCGGGGGCGGTTGCCTACAGTCAGGAGCTGATGTGGAAGATGCTGGAAGAGACATGCCAGGAGTTGGCTCGTAACGGACTGAAGAAGATTGTGCTTTATAACGGCCATGGCGGCAGTACATCTTTCCTGCAGTATTTCTGCCAGTCTCAGCTCGCTTCTACAAGAGATTATATAGTTGTACTGTTCCAGTCTGGTTCTGACCCTGAAACGGATAAAGAGATAAAGTCACTGAAAAAGGCCGCCCTTGACGGTCATGCCGGAGAGAATGAGCTCTCCATGATGTATTTTATCAGGCCTGATCTTGTTGACCGGGAAGCTATCGGCACAGAGTCAGGTGCAAACATGGGGAGACTTGACAAGATGCCTTTCGGATATACAGGCATAGGATGGTATGCAAGGTTCCCGAACCAGTATGCTGGTGATCCTGCTCAACCTGACAGGAGACTGGGGGAAATATTGATATCAAAGAATGCAGGACAGCTAGCAGAACTGATTAAATACCTGAAGAATAATGATTCGGTTGAACAGCTGCAACGGGAGTTTTATAAAAGGGCTGACGATCTGCTGGACAGATGATCTGTCTGCCGGCATAATTGGGCTTATTCAGTGGAAATACTTTCTTACAGACTGTCAGCCCACTTTTAGAATTATACTATGAGAAGACGAGATTTTGTAAGAACAGCATCACTGGCAGCACCTGTAATGGGCCTGTTTCCTGATGAACTGACGGGGATCTTCAGGAAAGTCTCAGAAGGCAAGATGGAGAAAAGATTCCTTGGAAGAACCGGGGAAATGCTATCGGTGATCGGATTTGGAGGCATCGTGGTCATGGATGCCACTCCCGCAGAGGCCTCAGCGGCTGTCACGATGGCAATTAATGCAGGTGTAAACTATTTTGATGTGGCCCCTTCTTACGGTGATGCCGAGATCAAGCTGGGGCCGGCTCTGGAACCTTACAGAAAGAGCATATTTCTCGCATGTAAAACAGGGAAGCGAACAAAAGCCGAAGCACGAACGGAGCTGGAACAGTCACTGAAAAACCTCAGGACAGACCATTTTGATCTTTACCAGCATCATGCCGTAACAACTATGGAAGATGTTGACGTCATCCTTGGCCCCGGCGGTGCTATGGAGACCTTTCTTGAAGCCCGTGAAGAAAAGAAGATCAGGTTTATCGGATTTTCTGCTCATTCTGTAGAGGCAGCTATGGCAATGACAGAGAGGTTCGATTTCGATACAATACTTTTCCCCTTTAATTATGTTACCTGGAATGCCGGAAACTTCGGACCTCAGGTACTGGCCAGGGCACGTGAAAAGAATATGGGCATACTGGCACTGAAAGCGATGGCAAAGGGACCCTGGCAGGAGGGAGCTGACCGTACCATTTATCCGAAGTGCTGGTATGAGCCTCTTACCGATGCTGAGGATATTACAATGGCGTTGCGTTTTACTCTTTCACATCCGGTGACAGCGGCAATACCTCCGGGAGAGGAAGAGCTGTTCAGACAGGCTCTTGCAGTGTCAGGAAAGCTCACACCACTGAAGAAATCAGAAATTCAGGAAATAAAAGAAAAGGCACATTCTGGTGTGCCTCTGTTTAAGCATGAGATTTCCTGATTCAGATTTCGTCTTTGACGGACTGCCCGGATCACAGTAACAGGAAATAATTCTTTTTAACCTCCCAAAATATATTTGACAACCAGCAGTTTATGGCATATATTTGATAGAAA
>JAQBHM010000368.1:0-4403 GCA_032127795.1 Bacteroidales bacterium
TGGAACTAAAGAAAAGTAGTGGTATTGCTATCAGGGCTTTGATCCCTCCATCAGAGAACCCGAAGTGGAAAAACACACCCAGAAGGATACTGCAACAACCCAGGGTGACACATTTGGTTGCTGCCTGGAGCCTGTTGTAAGTATCAGGCAGTCTTATTATTCCTATGCAACCCAGGAGATTGAAGAGAATGCCTACAGTTATCAGTATAATACTTATCATACTATTCATTTAATTTTCTGCCTGTTAGATATTTTGCCAGTGTCAGAGTCCCTATGAAACTCAGTATTATCCATGCAATCCCGATATCAAGGATGAAAGATCTGTCTGTCTGAATCGATATAATGGCGCAGATGCCGACTACCAGGATGCCGAAAATATCTACTCCCACCATCCTGTCAGGGATAGTAGGACCGCGGATGATCCTGTAGAGGCAGATGGCACACAGTCCGATCTGGATATAAAGCATTATGTTCAGGAAGTCATTCATTCCACAATCTTTTTTATGAATTTCTCAAAAGTCCCGGTAATGATCTTTGTATATACTTCCGGATCTTCAGACCTGATATAGATCCAGTGGATATACATATAATCATCAATAATGTCCACGGTGATTGTCCCCGGTGTCATTGTGATTGAATTTGCCAGTAGCATCCTGGCAAATTCAGACTTCAGTGTAGTCTTCACCTTTACAATTCCGGGCCTGATGGGCATTGCCGGGTGCAAGACCCTGTATGCGACGTCAAGATTGGCTTTGATGCATGCCCACACGAAGAAGAAAAGATATATAATGAACCAGAAATACCTGACCGGCTGGAGGAATTTATAGACATTATGAAAATAGTACCTGGCAAAAACGGCCGAGCAGATAACAGCGGCAACAGAGCCAACAATGAGGTTCGGAAGAGTAAATCTGAATGTGATCAGCATCCAGAAGAGCAGTGACAATATGAAAACTGTTATATACCTCATCTTATAATCCGGTTATTGTTGAAGAGTACCTGGTCGGGTCAAGAAGTATGTTGGCGGCGGGCGTAAGGACAACATCCCTGATATCAGGGAAGACAAGGATGCTGAGCAACAGGCAGATAACGCCAAGCACAACCATGCTGAATACCATAGGGAAGGGGACTTCCTTAATCAGTTCATTTCTTTTCTCCGGAGCCTTGTTATAAAATGCATAGCGCTGGAACTTCATGAATGATGCCAGTGTAATTATGCTGACAATTACTGCCAGGGCAGCCAGCAGGTAGAACCTGCCCATCACGGCTGCAACAATTATAATAAGTTTACTGAAGAAGCCATTGAATGGAGGTATACCGGAGATGGACAATGATGCAACAAATGAGGTGGCGGAGGTGGCAGGCATGCATCGGGAAAGACCGCCCATCTCTTTAAGGTCACGGGTGCCGGTAGTATATTCTATGGCTCCCGCATTAAGAAATAATAATCCCTTGAACGCCGCATGGTTTATAAGGTGGAATATTCCTCCGGTCACAGCCAGTGATGCTACTTCAGGTTTAATATTCCTTGAAACAAGGATCATTCCTATGCCGACAGACATTATAACATATCCCATCTGGCTGATACTGTGGTATGCAAGGAGCCTTTTAATATCCCACTGACCTATTGCCAGGAAGACACCCACCACCATTGACAGGGTGCCCAGTGTTGTGATGAGGAGGGCTACACTCTCAGTGATCTCGAACATGTTAAAGAAGAGCCTGATGATAACATAAATACCGACAGCTTTGATAAGCACTCCTGACAGCATTGCCGAGATGGGTGAGGGTGCCGAAGAGTGAGCATCAGGAAGCCAGGCATGGAAAGGAATAATGGCTGCCTTCAAACCGAACCCACTCAGTATCAGGATCTGCACAAAAAGATAATAGGACCTGTCATAACCTGATGCGAAAGCGACCCGGATATCGGCAATATTCAAGGTCTTGGCCTTCCAGTATATGAATCCGATCCCGAACAGTATGAGGAAGGAGGCCAGTCCCCCCAACACCTGGTATTTAAAAGTAGCTTCAAGCTCATCCTTTTCAACCCCGAAAGCAACAAGGGCATATGATGAAATAGCCGATATCTCCAGGAACACAAAAATATTGAAGATGTCACCGCTAAGCACAACTCCGTTCATCCCTGCTATCATCAGGCAGAACAGGGAATAAAAGTAATTCTCGGAAGTATATCTGCTGATATATGAAATTGAATAGAAAACTGACAGAAACCCGATAAGGTTTATTACGCACAGAATAATTCCGGTAAAGCCGTCAAGAACCATATAAATGCCAATGGGTATTCCGTTAACAGGGTTCCAGCCTCCTACTCTGTAGACTGCCACGGAGTCACCAGTAGTGATGAGACAGTAAAAGCTTATGATGAGCAGGAACAGCAGTATGGCAGAAGCAAAGTACTTATTGAGATTCTTCACATACCTGCCCAGTATCATTATCAGGAATGCTCCTGCCAACGGTGCGGCTACAAATATCGGGATCAGCGGGTTCATCTTTTATCCTCTCAGGTTTTTTATCTCTCTGATGTCAAATGTTCCGTACTTGCGGTATATCCTAATGATGACGGCCATCAGCATGGCTGTTGTTGCCAGTCCTATCACAATGGCAGTAAGAACAATTGCCTGTGGCAGGGGATCCACATACACTTTTAGGGGATCATCAGGATTAACTATAGGTGCAACGCCCCCGTCAATGTACCCTACCAGGGCGAACAACAGGAAGCAGCTGAACTCCATGATCGACAGTGAAATAGCGATTTTGATCAGGTTTCTCCTTGTTATCACACCGTAGAGGCCTGTCAGGAACAGTATGAAACATAACAGGTAGACAGTCATTTTGATTCCTCCTCTTTAAAGATTACCAGGGCAAGGAATATTGTCACTATTGAGGCCGCCACTTCAATCCCTATGAAAATGTTATACAATGGCAGCATCCCTGCGCTGACCAGTTCCCCGAAGGTGCCTTTGGGGATCCAGTTCACGAAGAAGATGCGGGCTCCCAGGAGCATTCCGGAGAGCGCCAGGAACAGTACGGCCAGTATAGCCAGGTTTTCAAACATTGTGGAACCTGTTTCCTCCTTCAGCAGCCGGAGAAAATCAGTCCCGTTTGCCAGGATCAGAAGAATGAATGACCCGGCAATGATAACCCCGCCGGCAAACCCTCCTCCGGGAGTAAGGTGCCCGTGCACAATTATATAAATGCCGTACAGGAAGATCAGTCCTGCTATAAGCTGGGTGGTTTTCTTCACTATGACTGTCATTCCCTTCATCTCTGCAGTTTTGATATTATCTTAAGTCCTGATTTATGACCAGGGAATAACTTCCCGTGTCAATCCTCGTTCACCGTTTATTTTTTCCCTTTTATTCTCAGTATTGTCAGTACACCCAGCACGGCGGTGACAAGCACCGTTGCCTCGCCAAGTGTATCATAGCCCCTGAAATCAAAGATTACCCCGGTAACAAGATTGGCGCTGCCGGTTGTCTCAGCTGCATTGGCGGTATAGGCGGAAGCCATCCGCAGCGTGCTTTCGCCGAACCTGTCAAGAGTGTCGACAGACATCCTGAAGAACCAGAAGAGCACCAGTAAGATAACAAGACCGGTGATGGCTGTCACCGTACTCCGGGTGTCAAATCGGGAGAATGACTCTTCACGTGAACTGTCAAGGACCACCGCCACCATTATTATCAGGGTGATTGTCTCAACAACTATCTGGACGATTGCCAGGTCAGGGGCTTTGAGAAGCAGGAAGCAGATAACGAGGCTGTATCCGACAATGCCACCTGCAATAACAGCAGAGAGAAGGTCTTTTGCATGGATAGCATAAAGGGCGCCCAGTATCATAAATCCTACTATCACAGATATCGCCAGTTCCATAGATGCATTCTTTAATCAGATCATAATGAGCAACATGATAATTAAACCTGCAAAAACCCATAAGACATATGCGGGTAAGATTCCTCCATGAGCCACACTCAGTCTGTGGCTCACCCACAGAACGAAATTTTTCAGGAGATCATAGATATCAAACCATTTTGCTTCTGCCTTTTTGTATATCCATGCAAAAAAGCCAAACTCGCCAATGGTCTTGTAAAATTCAGTAGTTGGATAGCCTGTTGACTCCTGCATTTTTTCACCACCGATAAAGCTGTCTTCACTCCTGAATCTCTTCATGCCAGTTGCCAGGTACACTATGATACCGATAATGAAGGATCCAAGTACCAGCAGTGAGACGATAACCAATAACTCTAACCGTTTCTCCACTTGTAGCCCCTGTTAGTAAATCTCCATTCCTGGGAGCTTCACTCCCTGATGTGAATGCAATAGTCTCAGCAGTTAGATTTGTGAATATCAAATCATCCCCTGACACCTTAGCATCACCAGCAACA
>JAQBHM010000369.1:0-5221 GCA_032127795.1 Bacteroidales bacterium
CGGTTCGAGACATCATATCCAACCTAGTAAAAACAGGGACCAGCGTACAAGTAAAAAAATGGGTTGGCGTGGCCTTCACTTGCCATCACCGTTACTTACCGTAAAAGGGCGAGTCGATCTCTTCTATTGCAAAGAAATACGGTGTTTCAGAGCGCGAAATAAGGAATGCAAACAAGGGACTTCTTTTTCCAATGCCCGGCATGTACCTGGAAATACCTGTGAAGGGTGATGGAAAGTCAGAAGAATAGACTGGCGAATAACAGAACATCAGGGTCTTATCGTCTGATTACAATATAGCCTTTAATGGATCTGCCAATCCCAGGCTTCAGCAGGAAGAAATAAGTGTCATTGGGAAGCTGATTTCCGCTATAGTCAAAACCGCTCCAGTTATTGTTATAATCTTCAGTTTCATATACCACCGCTCCGCGTCTGTCACACACCGTAAGTGATGTTTTACCGAATGTTTCGATTCCTTTTATAACGAAATAATCGTTTTTGCCGTTCATGTCCGGAGTTATCAGGGTGGGGATTACCAGATCCTTTACTGTGATTAGCATATAGTCCACGGAAGGAGGACAGACACCGTTGGTTACAGTCCATGATAGTACATTTTCGTCAGGAGAGAGGTTGGTGACCGTGGCTTTCGGATCCTCAGGAACCGCAATCTGTCCGGAGCCGGTTATGACAGACCAGTTTCCTGTAAGATTGGCACCTGTCATTACGGCATCAAGCTTTGTGGTGAATAGAAATTCAAGAACCTGGTCATCACCTGCAAAGGCTTTAGGCCTTTGATAAACAGACACGGTTACCGGTTCAATGGCAGAGCAGCCAGTCGCAGTTGTGCCTTTTATAAAATAAGTTCCTTCCGTAGCTTCCTCCGGAGTGTTGTATGGGATTGAAGCAGCTGCATCAGTCCAGTATGAGTAAATTAAATCTTCGGTTGATCCGCTGGTTATTTCTTCTGCTGTCAGGTCAGCAGTTCCCGGAGCGCATACAGGCTCAGGGTCAGTAATGATTACTGAAGGAGTAGAGCCAGGATCCAGGCTGATCACAACATCAGATGAAACCTGTGAAGTGCAGCCATTGGCGTTTGTTACAGTAAAATTATATGTGCCGGGATTAAGCCCTGAAATGGTTGTGGTGGGTCCCGTCCCAGTTGTGATTGTATTGTCAGGCAGACGGGTAAGTGTCCAGGTACCGGTTTCAGGCAATCCGTTCAGTACAACACTGCCTGTATTGCCTTCGCAGTTTGGGTTCATAATTTCTCCTACAGATGGTGCGTTGGGAGGAAGACATAAAATTTTAATCATATAATCCTCAACCTCTCCGTAAGTAGCAGATCCTGAGCTTCCATAGGTTGGTTTGGATGTTGATCTTGGTCCAAATCTGAAACGGGCAAAGGTGGGTTTTGAAATGACGGCATTCCCCGGTACGGTAACTGAGAGATAGGCAGTACCGGTAATTCTTAAATTATCCGATATGACACGTTCCCCGCTATCCTTGAAGTCGCCGTCCCCATTCCAGTCAATCCAGACATTCAGATATGCAAAACCTGATATCTTCACAGGGACAGTGACCGTGGTTCCCTGAGATAGCTCCGGGAAGGAAACACCGTCCTCATCATCATATCCCTGAAGGTCATCGGCATCTGCTTCCGGTGAAGGCTGATTGGCAGGTTCTCCGTCAGGCGCCCCCCCCAGATAATTTCTGCCGTCAATCTCATGATTTGCTGAACCGTAACTTTCAGGAGCATCGCCAAAGTCAACAATATCTGCCTGACAGGAAAGAAATAGAGGTAAAGTGTAACAGGGGGCAGGGCCAGTTGAACGATAATCATCACCGTGAATATCCCCGCCTGTAAACATGTGAGGGAATATGATCAACACAGAGACAATTAATATTCTGTTCATTGTTCCATCAATCTTCAATACTACCAGAACCTGACCCAGGAATAATTTTCGAGTCAGTATCACTAAGAGTCCAATAAGTTACTACAATCCCGCCACAGATCAAAAGAGATTTTGACGAACGCAGGTAATCTGTAAGTAGAATCACCTTTAAAGGTGAGGAGTATACACAAGCGGTTAATACTCCGCATCAGCACATTTTTAAGGGAGTACCCGTGTAGCAAGGCAATAAGCAGCAGGTGTATGTTTTCCCAATCTCTTTTAGCCGGGAGATAGGAGCGTCATTGGGAAAAGCAAAAGCCCGCCCCGCCATCTGGCGGGGACGGGCTTTTGGATATAGGTATTATAAAATTATTTGATCTTAAAAATACCTTTAATTAAACAGCAGGTTTAAATACCCAAGTCCAGCCTGTAGCCCATGCAGCATCAGGCACAAAGAGTGTCAGGCGATCAGCCGTGAATTCCTTGATCTGGAATACTTTGTTATTGCCGCCGCCATCCATTGAACCGAGGATGTTGGAGCTACCTTTAATTGTCAGTTTGGTATAATCGGCATTGAATCCCCATGTGCTTCCGGTTACAGGATCTGCGGTAGGTGATGCATAGTAAGTATAGTTGGCGCCGCCATCCAGGTCAAATACCATCTTGCCTTCAGCGTCGGTAGGGGGGCAACATTCACCTGCTGCATTCCACCACACCCCTGCCCAGTTACCCGGATCAGACATGAACCACCACAGTCTTCCATCACCTGCAACGCCGTCGAATACCCATGTTTTCCCTTCGAGGTTTGTACCTACAAGCTTATAGTAAGCCTCTGGAAGGGCATGATCAAGCTGGGTGATTGTCACATCAACGCTCTTTGATATATAACTGGTATTACTGATATCGTCGTTTTCAAGGTAGGGAGTGGTTACATAAAATGTAAAAGTACTCGTCCCCGGGATAGGGTAAATAACGTCTACCCTGTCTGAAAACTTCTTATCAATAACAAAATCCCAATAACCGGCAATTCCCGGTGTGTTCATCTGAATCGACAGCTCATTGCCGCCAGTAGTTGACTGTACGACTGTCAGCTGGATGTCATTCGGATCAAAACTGTTTGTGAGAACATCTCTCTTCTCAATCGGTTCGCATGCTGCAAAGAATATGACCAGCGCTCCGACGATCAAACTTATTACTTTATTCATTTTCATATCTGTATGAATTTCATGTTATTAGTTAACCTGTTACCATCCCGGGTTTTGTACATATACACCGTTGGAGAGGCGAATTTCAGATTCCGGAATCGGAAGAAGTCCCTTTGTCGCAACTGGGTAGGTAACTGAATAAGTACCGGCTACTCCTGAATTCATTACATTGCATTGGGTGGAGTAGAAGTTTTTGTCAGGCTTTTCGACATCACCCCACCTTACAAGGTCGAACCATCTGAGGCCCTCGAATGCGAATTCATATAGTCTCTCCTTTTTAAGGTTGTCAAGTGAGTAGGCCACCTCAGGCAGATCCACTCTGGCTCTGACTGCATTGATACCTGTTGCTGTCTCTGTAAGTTCAGAATGCATCAGGAGTATATCTGAATACCTGAGATAAAAGAAGTCCTGTGCACTCTCCAACTGCATAGGATCACCATTGTTCCAGTTGTAGATATAATAGAACATACCTTTTACATCATTAGCGCCACTGTGCTGCAGATGTGTATATTTTTTATTGAACATACCGGTTTCATGGTCACCCTTGTTTGCCTGGTATCCGCCGGTGGCCTGTTCTGCTTTTCCCATTTCAAGAACAGAGGCGAGCTTTCTCGGGTCTTCGTTAGGCCATTGATTGAAAAATACAGGATGTATCGTTCCCCAGCCCCAGCCTTCGCCAAAGGGGATCATTGAATTACCCCTGATTCCGAAGAAGAGAGGAACACGGTTATTGTATTTCTGTCCTTCATTCCAGCCCCAGTTTCCAAATGCATACCTCAGGGCAAACATAACCTCCTTGTTTCCTGTACCGATAGTTGACATCGGACCATCCTGGCCTACCCACGCAAGACCTTCAGTAGCAGCCCATGGCAGCACTTCGCTGCCGGCACTTGTGTTTACATATGAATATGGCCACAGATTCCTGAAGTCGGGAGTAAGTTCATAATGGCTGTTTGCAATCACATCATCAAGCTCAGTTATCACATTGGCCTTCGTCAGGTTTCCGCCTTCCGGAAGGGGAAGATCGGTCGTGGCCTGCTTCTCGATGTTTGTCATATAACCTGTATAGAACAGGTATGTGCGGGCCAGAAAGGCTTTTGCCACCCAGCGGTTTGCATGACCGTAATTTGAAAGAGGGACAGTCATGGGATTGATTACCGGCATTGTTTCAGCTGCCTTCATAAAGTCGGCCGCAATCTGTCCGAAAGTTTCAGTAAAGCTGGCACGGGGAACATCACGCGGTGAATCCGTTCCGGGGATAAGCGGCATGCCTCCAAAGAATCTTGCAGCTCTGTACAAGAAGAAGCCTCTCATGAAATATGCCTCACCAAGAGCGGTGTTTTTGAAGTTGATGGCTTCATCCGCAGTATTGAAGTAGCTTGAGTAGTCGGCATCTGTAACAGCCTCAATAATAGCGCTTGCCCGATATATACCCGTGTAGGTACACTTCCAGAGATCACCGTAGGTATCCTCTGTAGGGTCAAGAAAATTATCAACATTCTTTGCTGTTATATCATCCGGACCACCGCCACCAAGCATGTAGTCGCTCAGAAGGTTTGCAGCCAGGTGCTCCTCACTGTGTGCTCCTCCGACATAGAGAGCGTTATAAACGCCTCCCATGGCTTCGGTTATATCAGTTGGAGTTTTGTAGAAGTTAGTAAGATCCTTCTGATACAGATTTCGTGTATCGAGAAAATCTTCACAGCCGATCACCAGAAAGGCCGTTATCGCAACTATAATAAACAATATCTTTTTCATCATTTGGCTTTATTTAAAATGTAACACTCATACCAAACATAACCGTTCTTGGTAACGGATAGAGACCCAGATCAATACCTGAAGCCCAGCTGTCAGGAGCATAACCTACATCGGGATCCATCCCATCGTACTTGGTGAAGGTATAGAGGTTATTGACCGAAGCATAAACTGATGCGCCTTTCATCCATGTGAGATTTTTGACGAGATTGTTGAACCTGTAACCCAGAACCAGGTTGCTGATTCTGACATAATCGGCATCGTGCATATAGATATCTGAAATATAGTTGATATTACGGGTAGAGGCATAGCCCAGCCTTGGTATTCTGTCTGATGTTCCCTCACCATGCCAGCGACCGAAAATCTGTGTCG
>JAQBHM010000370.1:0-9447 GCA_032127795.1 Bacteroidales bacterium
CTGCATTCGGTGTTGCCCTGGTAGGAGTGCTTTTTTCATACGGAGGCTGGCAGCATGCTTCATTTCTGGCAGGCGAGGTAAAAAATCCGACGCAAAATGTTCCCAAGGCTATGATTACAGGGGCTCTGGTGGTGATAATTATATATATTCTCATAAATATCAGCTTTTTGTCACTCATGACAATACCGGAAATTGCAGGCTCCAGGAAGCTTGCCGCTGATGCGGTAGGAAGGGTGTTTCCTTTCGGAGGTGCAATAGTTGCCGCAACAATTGCAGTCAGCACACTGGGAACTATAGGTATCTACACGCTCACAACACCAAGAGTGGTTTATGCCATGGCAGAGAGCGGCATCTTTTTCAAAGGACTGGCAAAAGTGCATCCCAAATTCCGTACTCCTATGAATGCAATAATCCTTCAGGGAGTATGGTCAATAGCGCTGTTGCTCTTCTGGGGAACTTTTGCCGAGCTTGTGACATACTGCACTTTTGCCGACTGGATATTTTATTCCCTGGGGGCATTTTCTATTTTTATCTTCAGGAGACGAATGACTGAATCCTCAACCGGTTACAGGACACCCTGGTATCCTGTGACACCGCTTATCTTTTTCTTTATTGGTGTCTGGTTTGTGATCAATACCCTGATCAGCATGCCTCTTCAGTCCGGAGCAGGACTGGTGATAATACTCATAGGGCTTCCGGTTTATTTCTGGTTTAAAAAGAACCGGAAGTCCTGACCAGCTTCCTCAATCTTCATTAAAAAGAATAACGGCAAAGGATGATAAAATCAATCGAAGAGAGGATCGTCAAAATTGTCAATACCAATTGAAAGATGTCCCTGTTCAATCATTTTTACTATCTCTGTTATTTTTCTGTTTACAGGAACAGGAATATTGAATTTTTCGGCAGTATCAGCAATGAAGCCGTTCAGGTATGATATTTCAGTTTGTTTACCCCTCTCAAGAGATTGCAGGCTTGAAGATTTTAGGCGACGATATTTGAATCCTATTACTCTGATCATTACATCACGTTTGAAATCGGCCAGCCAACCCTCCTTTTCAATGAACTTATAGAAATCCAGTTTCCCTCCAAAGACCTCGATTGTTATGTTCATGGCATTGGCTACTGCAACAGCCTCACGGATAATTTTAATGAAGATGTTACGCATGCGGGCGATAGAAAGCATCTGTCCGAGATAAAGACCGCATGCAGCTCCGGGGGAAGTAATGCAAGAATTAATAATGAGTTTAGAATAACGATGACCAACTATATTTGAGGTTGCACGGGCAGGTGCAACTGATCCCATTATCTCGGCCAGTCTGTTCAGATCTTCATCCGGTTTGCGGTCAAAATAGCCAATTAAGAAGTCTCCTTTTGAAGTCATCTCCAGGATTCCGGGAGATGACATTGTTGCACCCCATCCAACCACACATCCAACTGTTCTCTCTTTGCCTGCTATTGATGCCAGTTCATATTCGCAGATTCCGTTCTGCATTGATACCATATATCCTCCATCGGCAAGAAGAGGCAAAGCCTCTTTAGCGGCGTTGCCCAGATCATTTGCCTTGACTGCCAGAAAAACAATGTTTTTCTTTTCATTCACCTCCGCCATGGAGGTAACGGCCGGCACAACTTCCGTAAATGTTCCTGCGGCGCCGCTGACACTAATTCCTTCCGTAATTATTTTCTCAGCATACCTGGAGTGTTTCGCCACTATTGTGACATCATAGCCGTTCTTTTTTAGCAGTACAGCGGTTATGCCTCCAACGGCTCCGGCGCCTACTATCAGTATTGACGGGTCCCTTATGCTCATAGTCTGAATCCGGTAATATTAAACATTCATGCGAGCCTGCGGCACCACAGAGTGATCAGTAAACTCGTTGCGCAGGTACTTGTAATAGCCGGTGATTCCTATCAT
This sequence comes from Bacteroidales bacterium, assembly GCA_032127795.1. Taxonomy (GTDB): domain Bacteria; phylum Bacteroidota; class Bacteroidia; order Bacteroidales; family VadinHA17; genus SR-FBR-E99. Next base: position 1,916 of record JAQBHM010000370.1, read on the forward strand.
TGCTGCGTTGTCTGTGGTGTACCTGAATTCCGGCAGGAAAAGGTTCCAGTGATGTTTTGACGCCTCTGTTGTCAGGGCCTCACGCAATCCTGAATTTGCAGATACGCCGCCTGCAATTGCTATCTCCCTTATACCTGTCTCTCTTGATGCTTTTAACAGCTTTGCAGTAAGTATCTCTATGATTGTTCTCTGTAATGAGGCACACAGGCTGTTAAGGTTGGCCTCAATAAATTTTTCATCCTCCTTAAGCCTGTCGCGGAGGAAGTAAAGAAAGCCTGTTTTCAGTCCGGAAAAGCTGAAATCGAGCCCCTCTATCCTTGGTTTGGTAAATTTAAAAGCATGGGGATCGCCTTCTTTGGCCAGTTTATCTATGAAGGGCCCACCCGGGTATGGAAGCCCGATCACCTTTGCACATTTGTCAAATGCTTCTCCGGCGGCATCATCTATTGTATTTCCGATAATCTCCATTTCAAGGTAGTCACGGACGACAATAAGCTGTGTATGGCCTCCTGACACCAGCAGGCAGAGAAAGGGAAAAGCCGGAACACGGCTCTCTTTACCGTATTCCCTGGCAAAATGTACCAATACATGTGCCTGAAGATGATTAACTTCAATAAGGGGCAGGTTACGTGTAAGGGCGAAACCCTTTGCAAAGGAGGTCCCCACCAGCAATGACCCCAGTAATCCCGGTCCCCGTGTGAAGGCTACGGCGCTTACCTGGTCCTTCTCAACACCTGCCAATGACAGTGCCCTGTCTACTACGGGAATAATATTAGCCTGGTGAGCCCTGGATGCAAGCTCCGGAACCACACCTCCATAAGCCCTGTGTATCTCCTGGTTGGCAATGAGATTTGAGAGCACAAAACCATCTTTGACAACTGCGGCTGAGGTGTCATCACAGGATGATTCTATGGCCAGTATCGTAATACTCATTGCTGCATTGTTTTCGCCATATTTTTAAATTAACTTCGCTCGCAGAATGTTTGCTGAAGCGAATGGCCAAAATTATTAAAAAAATCGTCAGTACACTTCTTATCGTGACCGCAGTGCTGATCTTTATCCCTGCGACGGCGGCTATTCTGTTGAGGGCACCGAAGTTCCAGACATTTGTAGTCCACAGGTTCTCCGAGTATTTTTCCAGGAAGACCGGGGCTCAGATATCTGTGAGAGAGGTTTCATATACATTCTTTAACAAGCTTGTGCTATATGATGTTCTTGTAAAGGATCAAAATCTTGACACACTCCTGTCAGTGCGTCAGGCTGCCATCAGGATCAAAGAGTTCAAACCGTCAGACCAACGGTACAGATTGGGGAAGGTGGATTTATATGAACCTGATTTCAGGATGATAAAAGACACCTCCGGAATTATGAATCTCACATGGTTCATTGATGCACTCAGCAGTGACAAGGCAAATGACACATTGAAGAAATTCTCTCTCAGTTTTGGGGACATTGATATATTTGACGGAGCCTTATCTATTAAAGACAAGTCTGACTCCATTACAGAACGGCAAGGCCTGATAAACTTCAAAGACCTGAGAGTAACTTCGCTGGAAGCAAGGGTCAGGAATCTGAAGATTATCCCTGATTCTGTCAGTTTCAATATCAGGAAAATGGCTTTCACCGAGTCAAAAGGATTAAAGGCTTCAGGCGTTGAAATGGATGGTGCCATAGTGGGAAATGCACTTTACTTTACTGATATTTACCTGCGAACCGATTCAAGTAAAATCATTGCTGACAGGATCAGCATTATTCCGAAGGATACGGCAGCATGGTCGGATTTCCTTAACAGGGTCTCCCTTGATATTGGTTTACAGCGCTCTGCGATAAGCATCTCTGATCTTGCATTTTTTGCAGCTCCGCTTTCAGGAATATATGAGACTATCATTCTTTCCGGGAGGTTTAGCGGGACTGTTGCCGAGATAAGAGGCCGCAATATTGAACTTGACTTTTCCACTGCCACCAGGCTGAAATGTGACTTTGACATTTCAGGCCTGCCGGTGGCCAGTGATATTTTCATGTTCGTCGACTTTACCGAACTGCGGACCTCAGCAGATGACTTTGAGGGCCTGAGATTAAAAAACAGGAAGCCTGTAGAAATGCCTCCTGTTGCCCATGACCTTGGCAATATATCATTCGTGGGGAATTTTACAGGTTTTACTACGGATTTTGTTGCTTTCGGAACCCTGGAGACTGAAAGAGGCAGTTTTTCAACTGACCTGTCATTCCGCCCGGATAAAAATGACAGTTTCAGTTTCAACGGTTTGCTTAAGGCAAATAATGTTGACCTGGGATACCTGACCAGGAACAATGAGCTCTTCGGAGGTCTTTGGTTGAAAGCCGAAGTTGACGGTTCAATGAAATCATTCCAGCATCTTAATGCCAATATTAACGGTGTCATTGACAGCGTTGTGATTAATGATTACCAATACCGCAATGTCTCACTTGAAGGCAAATACGGTGATAAAGTCTGGGACGGGACAGTACAGGTTAGAGACAGGAACATTAAAATGGATATCCTGGGAAGATTTGACCTGAGTGATCTGCTCCCTGAATTTGACTTTACAATGAATCTCGCCTATGCTGATCTATATAAGCTGCACCTGCAGAAAAATGACACTCAGTACTTTGCTTCAGCACTTCTTACTGCCAATTTCAAAGGAAACAATATAGACAACCTTGACGGAGAGCTCCGCCTGATCAATTCTACCCTGAAAAACTCAAACGGGGAGATCACCATCTATGACTTCCTGTTAAGTGCAGGTTACGAGAACGGTGTGCCGCTCCTGAGCCTTCGGTCAGACTTTGCTGACGGGGAGATCAGGGGCAAGCATACATACGCTTCAATAGGTACTGCTGTTAAAACGGCAATGGCCGGCATGTTTCCCACAAAGTACAAGCTGCCTGCGGGCCCTGAAAAGCTAAATGAAAACAATTTTAACTTTGATATCCGGTTCAAGAAAATTGACAAGCTCAGTGATTTTTTCGGTACCGGGATCACCGTGGCTGACGGAACATCCCTGTCGGGATATGTCTATGCTGAAAGCAAAAGGATGACGGCCAATCTCCGTTCTCAGGCCTTTGGATACAGCGGGGCAAGATTAAATAATCTGACAGCTTCCGCCACCGTCAACGGTGATAAAATGCTACTTACAATTAATTCAGACACCCTGTTACTGCCTGACAAGTCTGTATTGAAAAATTTCAACCTTGATTTTGGAAGTCATCCGGACACCATGGACCTCAATGTCAACTGGGACAATAAGGATAATGGCAAAACGCTTGGCGAACTGAAAGCCTCTGCTTATTTTACCCTTAATAAGCTGAATAAACCGACATTGAACATTAGTCTTTTGCCTACAGAGCTTTTTGTCAACAGCTCATTATGGAAAGTAAACCCCGCCCACATTGTAATAGATTCTACCAGTGCCCATTTTTATGACCTGCTTGTGAGCAGCAGAACAAATTACCTGAGGCTTGACGGACTGCTGTCTTCAAATCCACGAGACAAGCTCACCTTCAGTTTTGAGGGACTCAATCTTTCATCACTTAATAATCTCAGCAAGAAGGATTCAAAGAAGGATGATGAGTCCTCTATTGAGATGAATTTCGGCGGTATTATTCATGGTAATATCACACTGTCAGATGTTTTCCATAATTTTCTCTTTGAAAGTGATGTTACTGTCAACGACTTCCTCATGAATAACAGTCCCTACGGCAAGGTTACTATCAGCAGCGACTGGAACTCACTGAGCAGGGTGGCAGTAATAAATATTAAGAATGACTATCAGGGTTCAAAGTTCTTCGATATCAGCGGGACATATAATCCTGCATCGAAAGTTGCAGATATTACCGCCACCACCTTCAATTTGCCGCTGAACATACTTAATTCGGTGGTCAAGTCTTTTGCCTCAGAGGTAAGAGGCGCAGGGTCTGGTACAGTCAATCTGAGAGGCAGGCTGAACAAACTTTACCTTACAGGGGCTATAATGACTGAGGATGCATCAATGAAAGTTGACTTTCTTCAGACAAGGTACAGCTTCTCTGACAGTGTGAGGTTCACCCGCAAGGGAATTGAATTTCGCAATATCAATATCTATGATGAAAAGAGAAACCAGGGTCAGGTTAACGGTATTCTTGCCCATAACTCCTTTAAGGATTTCAGACTTGACCTTGATTTTAACATGAACAAGATGCTTGTGCTGAATACAAAGCCCAAGGACAATGATATATTTTACGGCACTGCGTATGCAACAGGCTATGCAGGGATAAAGGGTTCAACAGACAGGATTGTTTTTAATATTTCTGCACGTACCGAAAATAATACGGCCTTTTTCATTCCCCTTAGTTCGAGTGCCACTGTCAGCGATTACCCATATATAATATTCATTGATGCTCCCAGGGAAGCAGAAGCACCCAAGGACCGGGAAAGCATGTTTGTAAAGAGAAAGACGAGCGGGATGGAGCTTAATTTTGACTTTGAAGTAACACCAGAGGCAGAGGTACAGCTCATCATGGACTCCAAGATAGGGGATGTGATCAGGGGAACAGGTGCAGGGAAGCTTAACATAAGCATGAACAGCAAGGGTGATGTAAAAATGTCAGGTGACTATGTAATTGAGGATGGTGATTATCTGTTCACCCTTGGAAACATATTGAACAAAAGGTTCTCCGTTGAAGAGGGCGGGACCATTTCATGGAATGGTAATCTTGAAGATGCCGTTCTGAATCTTAGAGCCATATACAAGCTTAAGACTTCTTTGTATGACATTTTCCCTGATGAGGCCTTCAGGGAAAGGATACCGGTGGAATGCCATCTCAATCTCACAGAGAAACTCATTAACCCGGTAATCGGTTTCGATATTATCCTTCCTACGGCTGACGATGAGACAAAGGAATATCTCAAGATGGCAATAAACACTGAGGAAGAGCTCAGCCGGCAGTTTCTTTACCTTCTGGTCATGAACAGTTTTTATCCTGACCCCTCTCTCTTCTCAGCTGTTTCACAGACCAGCTCCCAGGGAGCTTCAGCCTTCGGGGTCACCACCACCGAAATGCTTACAAACCAGTTCAGCAACTGGCTGTCGCAGATCAGCAATGATTTTGACATCGGCTTTGCCTACAGGCCGGGCAACGAAATTACCTCGCAGGAACTTGAAGTTGCTCTCTCAACCCAGCTTCTTAATGACAAAGTAGTGCTTAACGGGAACTTTGATGTTGGCGGCAAACAATCAAATACACAGGCCAGCAACATATCAGGTGATTTTGATATTGAATTTAAAATCACCGAGAAGCTCCGGTTCAAAGTCTTTAACAGGTCAAATGACAACCTGTTATATAAAGCCAATCATCATACACAGGGATTCGGCATATTTCTCAGGCGCGATTTTAACCGGTTGAAGGATCTTTTCATTCGCCCCGATGAGAAGAAGAAAAAGGTAATCGCCCCTTTGGAAGATCAGGAAAAGCAATAACATTTCAACAAGAGGCCTGTTTTTTCCACCGTGAGTATAATTCCGAGCGAGTTTGCACGTTTTTTTCATATATTCGCGCCTTGTTACGAAGAGGGTAACGAATACAGAAAGTCAAACAGTTAACAAAATAATTTACGAAATGATATTAGCAAACATTTTACTTCAGGGTGCTGCAGCAACGCCTGCCGGAAAAGAAGCCTCAATGTCACTGGCTGATATGTATCTGGCCGGAGGATGGGTTATGGTAATCATCACTCTTCTCTCCTTCCTGGCCCTTTACATTTTTATTGAGAGATACCTGGTCATTAAGAAAGCCACAAAGACAGACGCGAACTTCATGAACAGGATAAAGGATTACATGTATGACGGTAAGGTTGATGCTGCCTTGAAACTGTGCAGGTCAACCAATTCGCCACAGGCCAGGATGATTGAAAAGGGCATTTCCCGTCTTGGCAGGCCTCTGGCAGATGTTGGTGCCGTAATTGAAAATGTCGGCCGTCTGGAGATCTACAAGCTGGAGAAAAGGTTTCCAACTCTTGCCACTATTGCCGGGGCAGCCCCTCTTCTGGGTTTCTTCGGTACCGTAATAGGGATGGTGCAGGCCTTCTATGAGATGTCACTTGCAGGCAACAGCCTCGATATCAGCACTCTCAGCGGCGGTATTTACACAGCTCTCATGACCACTGTGGGCGGGCTTATTGTTAGTATCCTTGCCTATTTTGCTTACAATGCCCTGGTGGTAAGAGTTGAGCGTGTTGTCTTCCAGCTGGAGGCAACCTCAATAGAGTTTATGGATATTCTTAATGAACCTGTAAAATAAGCTGCTATGGCATTATCAGGAAAGAATAAGGTAAGCATAAACTTCAGTACTGCAGGGATGTCAGATATTGTCTTCCTGCTACTGCTGTTCTTCATGCTGACCTCCACACTGGTGCATCCCACGGCGCTGAAGCTTCTGTTGCCCAAGGGAACTACCCAGACATCGGCTCGTCCGATGACAACTGTTTCCATAACAAAAGATCTTCAGTATTATATTGAGGGACAGCCAATAGCTCTGGAGAATCTGGAGGCCGCCCTTCAGGCAAAGGTGGGTGCGAACCCTGAGATATATGTTGCCGTGCATGCTGACAGGAGTGTTCCTGTGGAGTATGTTGTGAATGTGATGAATATTGCAGTGAAAAACCAATATAAACTGATACTTGCAACAACGCCCAGATAATGGAAAAACGCCTCTGTCAGCCGAAAGAAAGAAAGGTCTGGCAGTGAGTGCGCTGGCACATCTTGTGCTGGCGGTATTATTTATTTTTTTCACCTTCAAGGTAAAAATTCCTGAGCCGATTGAAGAGGGGCTCCTGGTGAACTTCGGTTTTGATGAGACGGGTGAAGGGTTGTATGAACCTGCTCCGCAGCCTGTTGCGGCACCTGTGCCTCCGCCTTCATCGGGTGATGCCGGTGCTGATGAGGCACTCCTTACCCAGGATTTTGAAGAGGCAGTGGAGGTTGAAAAGAAAAAGCCTGACCCTGAGCAGTTGAAGAGAGAGGCGGAGGCACGTGTGGCAGAGCAGAAAAGACGGGAAGAGGCAGAGGTAGAACGTAAAAGGATAGAACAGGAGACTGCAGAGAGACTGAGGCGTGAGGAGGAACAACGACGGCTGGCACAAATAAGTGACAGAACGAAGAATGCCTTTGGTAACGCAGGCAATACCGGGACAGCCGGACAGAGTGAAGGGATTGCCGGGGGACAGGGCAACCAGGGTGTTGAGTCAGGCACAGTGGGAGCGCCTAATTACGGTCCCGGCGGCGGCACAGGCAACTCCAACATCTCATATAATCTTGCAGGACGCGGGGTCCAGTCGCTTCCCGAACCTCCATACGACTCTCAGAAAGAGGGAAAGGTTGTGGTGGAAGTCACCGTTGACAGAACCGGGGCAGTCACCAAGGCCGTAGCGGGTGTTCAGGGTTCCACCGAACTTGACGATTATCTTCTCAGGGTTGCCCGTGAAGCCGCAATGAAGACTAAGTTCGACAGCAATCCAAATGCACCCATCATTCAGAAGG
>JAQBHM010000371.1:0-3688 GCA_032127795.1 Bacteroidales bacterium
GAAAGTACCTATCACCAGGTCATACTCTCGCGGGTGGATCACCATATCATATGTTGACACGGTGGGATAACCGCTTGTCCATTTGTTCCAGTTCTCTCCCCCGCTGAAGCTTACATAAAGTCCGAATTCGGTGCCAGCAAACATCAGTCGCGGCTCAACAGGATCCTGAACGAAACAAAGGACATATCCCCAGACGTCAGCGTCATCAATTATTCTCTTCCAGTTTTTTCCATAGTCATCGGTTCTGAAAAGGTATGCAGAGTTGTCTCCCTGCCGGTAATCGTTAACCACTGCGAAGGCAGTGGCAGGGTCATAGAGTGATGCAGTTATCTGTGGCACCCAGCAACCCCGGGGCAGGCCCTTGATATTTTTTGAAACGTTACTCCAGTTCTCTCCGGCGTCAGTTGTCAGCTGAATATTACCGTCATCAGTACCTGCCCAGATCACTCCCTGCTTCACGGGGCTCGGAGAAATGGTGAGTATTGTGCAATGGTTTTCTGCGCCTGTGGCATCAACAGTGATGCCTCCGCTGCTTTCCTGTTTCTGTTTCTCCGGATCATTTGTCGACAGATCCCCTGAGATCTTTTTCCATGTATCTCCCCTGTCAGTACTTTTGTGAACATACTGGCTGCAGAAGTATATTGTATTGTTGTCAAACGGGTCCTGGGCCAGTGCGGCATTCCAGTTAAATCTCAGCTTCTCGTCTCCGGCAGGACCGGGTCTTATGCTCCTGGCCCAACCTGTCAGGACGTCGAAACGCCTTAATGAACCACCCTGGGACTGTGCGTAACAGTATCTTGTATCGCCGGCCACAGGCATGGCGTCAAAGCCATCACCACCAGACAGGAAATCGAACATCTCATTTATTATAGGTCCATTGTACCATGCATAGGCAGGGCCTCTCCATGATCCGTTATCCTGCAGCCCACCATAGATATTGTAAGGAATTTCATTATCGGTACTGATATGATAGAACTGTCCGAGGGGGAGGTTTTCAATATGGCGCCATGATTCTCCCCGGTCATAGCTTATTGCCATCCCGCCGTCATTGCCGTCGAGAATCCTGTCGGGATTAAGCGGATCGATCCACCATGCATGATGGTCGAGGTGGACAGTGGCGGCAATGCTTTTATCAAAATTCATTCCGCCGTCTTCGCTTACATTGATCCCTGAAAAGAGAGAGTAAACCCTGTTTTCATTCTTCGGGTCAACATAGATCTCAGCATAATAGAAAGGTCTGTTGCCGATATTCTTTTCACCTCTCTTCTGCCATGACTTTCCACCGTCAGTTGATCTGAATATTGCTGAGGGTTTGGCTTCCACATAAGCATAGATGTAATCAGGTTTTGAGGCGGCAATCGCCAGTCCAATGCGCCCCACTTCTGCGGGCAGGCCTTCTGTCACCCTGGTGAAAGTGTCACCGCCGTCGCGTGTTAACCAGAGCCCTGATCCTTCAGGAGATGAAGTGAAAAACCATGGCCACCGCCGGTGGTCCCACATAGCAACGAAAATCTTGCCGGGGTTAGCAGGGTCCATGACCATGTCAGCCACACCGGTGGTCTCACTGACGTAGAGCACCTGCTGCCATGTTCTGCCACCGTCTTTTGTCCTGTATAATCCTCTCTCTTTATGCGGTTCCCAGGGATTTCCTATTGCTCCGGCATAAACGACATCAGGATTCACGGGGTCAATAATTATCCTGTGAATATTTCGGGTCAGCTCGAGACCCATACACCGCCATGTTACTCCTCCGTCAAGGCTTTTATAAATACCATAACCTCCCGTCACGCTGTTACGTGGATTGCCTTCGCCAGTGCCGGCCCAGATAATATCAGGGTGTACAGGGTCAATGGCGAGAGAACCGATTGACGCCACTGCCTCATTTTCAAACAACGGGATGAAGGTAGTGCCGGCATTGGTTGTCTTCCACAGTCCCCCGGAAGCTGTGCCTATGTAAAAGACATTTTCATTGCGCGGATCAATGGCAAAGGCCGTAACCCTGCCGCTCATGCCCCCGGGACCTATATTGCGGGGTTTAATACCGTTGAACAGAGTCATGTCAACACTCTGTCCGGTCACAAGCCCTGCAAACATAACAGAGCAAATAATTGTAAGGAGTCTTTTTGTCATAGCACCGGTATTTATTAACCGACACAATTTAGACAATAAAATATTAACGGGGCAGACGGTAATTGTGTTTTACAATATAGTAACCTCAGGACATTATGAGGAAGACAACCAGCCTCCTGTCAAGCAGCGGCCTCTCTTTATTCCATTCAGCCACTGTCATTGTCCTGATAAATTCACTCTCAAGTGTGATATCGGCTGCGATGCATATCCTGGTAGAAGGTTTGCAAACCTGAAGGATATCATCAAGTATCTTTTCTGTTCTGAAAGGCGTCTCCATGAATATCTGTGTCTGACCGCCTGCAGATCTTCTCTCAAGCTCCTTCAGTGCTTTCTGTCTGCCGGGCGGATCAACCGGCAGGTAACCGTTAAAAGCAAAAGACTGCCCGTTAAATCCAGATGCAATCAGCCCCATGACAACTGAAGAGGGGCCTGTTAGTGCTGACACTCTGATATCTTTTCTGTGCGCCTCAGCAACAACAATATATCCCGGGTCAGCGAGGCCCGGCAGTCCGGCTTCACTCATTACTCCGGCATCAGAACCGTCAAGCATCATCCGGAAAAAGTCTTTCAGTTCACCGGGGCTGGAGTGCTTGCCGATCTCGAAAAAGTGCGAGTCATCAATAGGGAACTGCCTGTCAATGCTTCTCAGATATCTCCGGGCACTCCTGATATCTTCAACGGCAAACAGCCTTAGTGAACGGGTAATGTCAATGACTTTCTCCGGGATTGTCAGGGAATGGTCTGGGTTGCCCAGCGTCACTGGCAGCATGTACAGGGTGCCTTTCATCGGATCATTACTGTTTGCAGGGTAAAGATAATTATAAAAGGCGCCTTCACCATAAAATGATTTTTCCTATTGTTCTTATCTCATTTTCGGGCTATGTTTGTGACAGAAAAGCTCTGTTGTGAAGATAACGTTTCTTGGAACCGGCACCTCCCAGGGTGTGCCGGTAATAGCTTGTGACTGCGATACTTGTCTTTCTGATGATCCGAAAGACAACAGGCTTCGTGCTGCATTGCTCGTGGAGACATCCTCCAATACCATCGTAATTGATGCCGGTCCCGACTTCAGGCAGCAGATGCTCAATGCAAAGGTGAAAAAGATTGATGCCATCTTTCTGACACATGAACACAAAGACCATATTGCCGGGATGGATGACCTCAGGGCTTTTAACTACAAGAGCCAGGCAGCCATAGACATTTATGCCGAAGAGAGGGTGCAGCAGGCTGTAAAAAAGGAGTACGCCTACGTTTTTTCGGAAAACAAGTACCCTGGCGTACCCAAAATGGAACTTCATGATATAGATACCTACAACATCTCCTTGAAGGATGACATTATTATCCCGTTAAGGCTTTTTCATTACAGGCTCCCCATTCTCGGATTCAGAATAGGAGATATGGCTTACATCACCGATGCAAACTATATTCCTGAAGATACCAGGGAAAAGCTTATTGGAGTGAAATACCTGGTGATAAATGCTTTGTGGTATGAATAGCATATATCCCACTTCAGTCTCGGCGAAGCTTTAAACTTTATTGAGGAAGTCTCCCCGAGAAA
>JAQBHM010000372.1:0-2916 GCA_032127795.1 Bacteroidales bacterium
GTAAACCATTTGAATTTGCGTTTAAAAAATGCCGAACGCGCTACTTCCCTGTTAACTCCGCTGTCACACAGGTAGGCCTTGTTAATTTCCTCTGTATTGATGAAAAGTTTCTCGGCAGTTCGAAACCATGTTGTATCCCCTTTTTCAGATATGGTTATTGAGTCAACAAACGTCCAGGAGCTGTCAACCGGTACCTTCAGCTGCTTGTTCTGGAAGTGGTTCTCTGAATTTTTCATTTCTATTCTCCTGAGAACAGAACCATCAGGGTTGACAATATTGGTTACTGTGGTTTCAGGCCCGAGGCATGAAAAAAGGAACAGTGAAAAGACAAGGGTCAAAACAGTTTTTTGTTTCATAGCTATAGTATGAGCTTTGTTATCGGAGGTTAATCCTTAGCAATTTACACTCATTTTAGATAATCACAGACCTCTTTTTTCCGCTAAAAGCAGAAAAAGTCTTTATCTTGGTTCTAATTCAGTTAAATTAAGGGTCACACAGTAATCTATGGAACGCGATTTTTCGGCTTATTGTTTTAACGGTACAGTCTACTCGGCTGAACAGACTGAACTTGACACAGGAGTTTCTCTTTTAACCGTAATTTTTAGTCCACCGGAAAAGAGAAATCTGCCTGTGATTGTTTTTGTCCCCGGACTGGCATCAGTGATAGATAATTTTACAGCGACGTTGAAGGGGCTTAACAGATATTATGAAGTTCACTACATTGAAACCAGGGAAAAGAAAACAGCTTTGATTCAAAGAAGTCATGGTTTTACTGTTCAAGAGCTGGTGTCAGATCTTGTCAGTTATCTTAACAATAAATTTAGCGACAATGAAGATTTTGTTCTGGTTGGATATTCATTGGGAGCGACAGTAATTTCCGAGTCATTCAGTCTATTGAAACGGAAGCCTGTTAAAATAATTCTTATTGAACCGAATTCCACCTTCAATTTTCCATGGTGGTCACTTATCCTGGCTCGTGGAGCAAAGTACCTTTATGGCTTTGTTAAACCGTTCCTGAAATGGTATATCAGGAAATTCAGGGTTAATACCACAGAAGATAATGAAATGTACCTGATAAACTGCAGGATACTTGACGCAGCTGATCCTGTAAGGCTGGGTCTTGCCATCAGGGCTTTAAAGCCTTACCGCATTGGTGAATGCCTCGGTGGATTGTCAGTACCGGTAATGGTTGTGGGTGCTTCAAAAGACAAATTTCACAGTCATGACGAGGCACTGAAGATCTCTGGCGGGATAACCGGCAGTATTTATATTGATCTTGAAGATAATACAAGGACCCACAGTGAGGAGATGGCAGAGATAATAAACAGGTTCATCACATCCCCATTGCAGTAAGGCAATTGGGATGTGATTTCCCTGATCAGCTTATTTTTTTTCCGGTACGAAGACTATTTCCAGAAGGTCCGCTTTCTTCAGGAATTTGCTGACTGCTTTCCGGATATCCTTTGTTGTCATTTCTGCCAGTATCCTGTTAAAGTTACCCGGATCATCACTGTTTATTCCCGTGAGGTAATAATTTCGGATAATACCTGCCCAGTAATTATTATGAAGCACATCTTCCTCCCTTTTCTTTAATAAGTTACTTACAGTTTTGTCAAGGTTGACCTGCGACGGACCGTTATTCGCAATTTCATTCAGCTCGTTGTAGATAATTGCTTTAAGGTCATTGGCTCTGACGGGATCACATTCAAATGCTATCATGAGAGAGGAGCTGGGCACCGGACGTAACTGTGTGCCCGCACTAACATTTACCCCGTAGGTGCCACCCTCTTCCTCACGGACTTTTTCAGTATACACAAGGTCAAGGATACCTTTAAGTACCTCCATTGAAAGGATGTTTTCAGGCTGGTATTTTGTTTTTGCAGTATAACTCATTAGCACAGTTGCTTTTGGGACTGCCAGCGGAACGGCTATTTCTTTCCTGACGATTCCATCAGGTTGCCTGACACCTCTGTCTGTCCAGGTTTGCCTGACATTTGTGGCGGGCAGGGAGCCTATATATTTCTCAGCCATCTCCTTTGCTTCATCCTTTTCTATATTGCCGACAATAAAGAAGGTGAAGTCAGAAACATCATCAAAAGAGTTTTTATAAATATAGTTGATGTCATCAAACCGGATCTTCTTCATTGATTCAGGCGTCATAATAAAGGTACGGGGGCTGTAATCCGTCATATTCAGTGTGAGACTGTCTGACATCATTTTATTGGGATCTTTCTGCATTGCCGTCACCATTGCACTGTATCGTCCAATAATTGCATCAAAGGCTTCGCGATTGAAATTTGGTTTTGCAAAACGCAGGTATAAAAGCTGCATGAGTGTTTCAAAATCCCCTGGTGTTGTAGTTCCAGATATTGTCTGCATAGTTTCCTGCAGACTCAGTGAAACGGATGCTTTTTTGCCCGACAGCATTTTCTGTAAGGCGACATTGTCAAACTCACCGGCTCCGTACATGGATATCACTCCCGAGAAAACGGCAAGCGAGGGAATGAGTGAGTCTGCATAGACAGATGACCCGCCATAAGTATTTGCCGTGACGGTGACTTTATCTTTTTCGAAGTCAGCTTTTCTGAAAACCACTTTCGCACCATTGGCAAGAGTCCACTCTTCAGCCATGAACTGTGGCAGCGCCGTGATTTTAATAACTCTTGATCCAGGGAGTGGCTCACTGATAAGATCAGTTCCTCCCGTGATGTCATTATAGGGACTTATGTCTGACTTGTTCACTTTTTTCACCAGATCAAAAACTTCAGATTCGGCAAGATGTTTTCTGTCATCAGGGCCCTGGACAATAATAAACCTGTTGTCATCCGTCACCAATCCTTTGAGCCTGGCAGAGACCTCTTCAACGGTGATAAGCGGAAGAATTTGTTTGTAGTAATCATATTGCAGATCTAATGG
>JAQBHM010000373.1:0-5106 GCA_032127795.1 Bacteroidales bacterium
AGGGAACCGGTTAATTACCGAAAATGAAATAGGGCTGAAACATTTTACCTTTGGGTTCAGTATATCATTTTACTCTGCTGTAAAATAGCAGGCCTGCATCATTATTAATAAAATAAAGCCATGAAGTACAGAAGACTAGGAAAGACAGGATTTGAGGTATCCGAAATATCACTTGGCACCTGGCAGGTTGGAGGCAGGTGGGGTTCTTCATTTGATCAAACCCTGGCAGAGAGCATCATACGCGAAGCCATAGACGGGGGAGTCAACTTCATTGACACGGCTGACGTTTACTCTGACGGAGAGAGTGAAAAGGCAGTAGGGAACATTGCCAGGAAGGCAGGAAAAAGAATTTATATAGCCACCAAATGCGGCAGGAAGATTCAGCCTCATAACAACAAGGGTTACACGCCGGCAGTTATGAGAGGATATGTGGAGGACTCGCTTAAGAGACTTGGCGTTGATTGCATTGACCTGATACAGCTTCACTGTCCTCCCATTGAGGTTTACTACCGACCGGAAATCTTCGGAGAGTTTGAAAAGATGAAACAGGAAGGCAAGATATTAAACCTGGGAGTCAGCGTGGAAAAGGTTGAGGAAGCAATAAAAGCCATTGAGTTCGATAATGTCACAACTGTTCAGATCATTTACAATATATTCAGACAGAGGCCTCATGAGAGGTTCTTTGCTCTGGCACAAGAAAAGAATGTGGGACTCATTATCAGGGTACCTCTGGCCAGCGGTCTGCTTTCAGGAAAGTTCTCATCATCAACACGTTTTGCCCCTGGAGACCACCGCTTCTTCAACCGTAACGGGATGATGTTTGACAAGGGTGAGACCTTCTCCGGAGTGCCGTACGAGAAAGGGCTGGAGGTTGTTGATCAGCTGAAAAGGCTATTCCCTGAGAATACCCCGATGGCACATGCAGCATTGAGATGGATCCTCATGCGTGATGAGGTGAGTTGTATAATCCCGGGAGCATCATCACCGGAGCAGGTAAAGACAAACCTTCAGACAGATAGGTTTCCTCTCCTTGGTGATGAGCAGATGGCCTCAATAGAAAACCTGTATGAAGAGGAGATCAGGCCGCTGGTGCATCAGCTGTGGTAGACGATTCGCCGTTAAGAAACAAAAAACCGCCGTTCGCCATGATTATTCCGCTTCTCACACTGTTATGCCGTCAGTGGAAGCCTGATGGTTAATAAATTTGTTTTAAATCTGTTTGCTGAATATGAACAATGCCAGAACGGCAATTATAATAGGTGCCGGTATAGGTGGAATAACCACCTCAATCTTCCTTGCAAAAAAAGGATATAAGGTAAATATCTACGAAAAAAACGGTTCTCCGGGAGGGCGTTGCGGACAGATACTGCGTGACGGCCACCGTTTTGACGTTGGCGCAACAATGATGCTTATGCCTGATGTGTACCGGGAAGTGTTCAGCAGCCTGGGGCTGAAGCTTGAGGAGGTACTTGATACTAAACCGCTTGACGACCTGTATACCGTTTTCTTCGATGACGGCAGCCGTATTGCCTTCACCACAGATCAGAAACGTATGGAAGAGCAGCTCGAGAGAATCGAAAAAGGAAGCTTCCCGAAGGCAAAAAAATACGTTGAGGAGGGTTTCAGACTCTATAAACTCTCTTTTGAAAAACTTATAGGGCGGAATTTCTTCAGATTCTTCGATTTTTTCAATCTCAGCAACGCACTGCTTCTGGTAAGATTAAAAACCTACATAAAACACAGTCGGTATACAGCACGCTTTTTCAGAGACAGTCATTTACAGATGGCATATACCTTCCAGAACATATATGTCGGGCAGAGTCCTTTCAAGGCCCCGGCTCTCTTTTCCATGATCCCTGCGGCGGAGCTCACCGAGGGGTCTCTCTTCCCTTCCGGCGGCATGTTCAGTGTGGTTGAGAAACTTATGGATGTAGCAGAAGACCTTGGAGTGAAATTCCACTTCAACATTCCTGCCGCAAAAATCACCACAGACGGGAGGAGTGCCTCAGGTGTACTCTTTGCTGATGGAAGCAAGGCCACTGCAGATGTAATAGTTGCCAATGCAGACCTTCCTTATGTCTACCGGGAACTGCTGCCTCCTTCCCGAAAGTCGCGCCGCATAGATCGTATGAACTATTCATGCTCAGCACTCACCCTGCATTGGGGGCTCGACAAACAGTATCCCCAGCTAGGGCATCACAGCGTCTTCCTTTCTGATAATTTCAGGGAAGGTCTGGATATGATCTTCAGGGAAAAATCGATGAGCAGTGACCCCAGTTTCTACATCCACGCACCCGTACACACTGACCCATCTGCAGCCCCGGAGGGAGGAGAGTCACTGTCAGTCATCGTAGGAGTGGGACATCTTGACAAAAACAAACCTCAGGACTGGGACCATCTCAGGGAAGTTGCACACAAGGCTGTTGTAAAGAGACTTAATGAAATAGGAATCAGTGATATAGAGGAGCATATAAAGTTTGAGATATGCGCCTCTCCGCTCACCTGGAAACAGGCAATTAATATAACACGCGGCTCTGTCTTCGGAAGCCTGGGCCACAACATTTTTCAGATGGGTTATTTCAGACCTCACAACAGGGACAGACGCTATAAGAACCTCTATTTTACCGGAGGAAGCACCCACCCCGGAAACGGGATACCAATGATACTGCTCTCAGCAAAACTGGTTTCGGAACGGATTGTCAGGGATGCAGAAAGAGCCAGTAACTAAAGCTGGAGATGTCATGAAAGGAGATAAAGAACAGATCTACAGAATTTTTGAATCTATTGATTTCGAAAAGATCACAGAACACCCCAATATCCTTATCGCAGCCAATTTCTGGGACAGTGAGAGATACAAAGCTGCATGTACCTGTTATAGGTTCATGCGAGCCATAGATGACCTCATCGATAATTACAAGTCCGAAAACAAAGAGATTTCTGAAAGCGAAAAATTACGTTTTAATGCTGATATTGAGAAATGGCTTGCCATGCTCTTCGGCAGGGGAGAGTCATCAGAGTTTCAGACAGGTCTGATAGAGACTGTTGAACATTTCAGGATCCCCTACTGGCCCCTTGAAGCATTTGCGAGGTCAATGTATTATGATGTCAACAATGATGGTTTCGCAAGCGTCAAAACATTTATAGAATATTCCCAGGGCGCCTCTGTTGCCCCCGCATCAATATTTGTTCACCTGGCAGGACTTCAGGAGAGTGAGCACGGTTACAGCGACCCTCCTTTTGATGTGCGGAGCACCGCAACACCCTGCGCAGTATTCAGCTACCTGGTACATATTATCAGAGACTTCAGGAAGGACCAGTATAATAACCTGAGCTATTTTGCAGATGACGTTATAGCCAGGAACGGCCTCACAAGAACCGATCTTCATAATATAGCATACGACGCTCCCATCACTCCAGGATTCAGGGAAATGATAAGGGAATATTACCTGCTCGCAGATGAGTATCGTATAAAAACCATGGAAGTGATGGAGAAGGTATGTCCCCTTCTTCATCCACGCTACAGGCTGAGCCTGGAAATAATCTTTGAACTGTACCTTATGGTATTTGAACGCATTGACCCTGATAACGGGACCTTCACCACTGAAGAACTAAACCCCTCTCCGGCAGAGATAAAGGAGAGGGTTTTAGGAGTGATTGAAAAAAGTGAATAGGGACAGGGAATAGGGAATAGGGAATAGGGAATAGGGAATAGTGAATAGGGAATAGGGAATAGGGAATAGTGAATAGGGAATAGTCAATTACTCTTGATGCGTTGATAAATCATTGATAGTTAATAAATTACCTTGTCATTTGAAAATTTGATTTTTTTGTGATTCTGTAAGTAGTTCTTTTACAGGTTTTTTATCAAAAACAGGTATTCCTAAGATCTGCATTATTTCATACACTGATAAAGTGAAATAACACTCCTTCTCGTAAATATTTATTCTTCCTGCAACATAGTTGTAACAGATGAATTGATTTTTTAATCTTTTGGAACATAGCTACAATGTCTTGTCTGCTCATTTTGACGAGATTGTATTT
Organism: Bacteroidales bacterium; assembly: GCA_032127795.1. GTDB lineage: Bacteria > Bacteroidota > Bacteroidia > Bacteroidales > VadinHA17 > SR-FBR-E99. The sequence goes on from JAQBHM010000373.1 coordinate 4,042, forward strand.
GGATTAAAACATGCTATCATGAAAACTACTCTACTTTCAATTCTTTTACTTTGCAGTGTATTATTACAAGCCCAAACTATACTGTCTTTTGGAGAAGAATTCCAGGTGACCTCCACTCCGGCTTATGAAACGACACCCACCTTAGGGAACGATGGTATTAGTGATCTTGTAGTATTCACGGCCCGACCTGATGCCAGTAGTGCTGGCGACATCTGGTATCAGCGCATAGTAGGAGGGGCACTATCAGGATCACCAGTAAGGGTGACTTCATCTGACACTGACGATCAGCTCAATGATGTATGGGGTGATTACATTGTGTACAACGCCTACACTAGTTTGGGTTCCATATCGGCTGACATTATGTTGTATAAAATTTCAACAGCAACATTACAGCTCCTCAGTAGTGCCTATGATATGCAAGAGTGCAAAATTCATAAAAATTATATTGTATGGCGTGAAGGGCGTTACTACTCAGCAAGAATTATGTTGTACCTTCTGGATTGGATTGGAACTGATTTAGACCCAGTGGAAATAGCAGGACCTGTTCCTCCAACATTCCAGGTTGAGATTGGTGATCGGTTTATAGTGTGGACTGAACATGAAGACGGACAATACGATGTAGTTGTTCGCGACTTGGAGGATGCAACAATTTTTCATCTTACAGATACACCATTAGTAGATGAATCTAATCCATCGACATATGGCCCTTGGGTAGTTTGCAGTGCACAGACACATGAGACAGAATCTACTTCCATTATTGCAAAGAATGCAGATACATGGGAAACACGCGTAATTGCTGATGACGGTGCATATAACCTCAATCCCAGTATCTCTGGCGACCTAATTGTTTGGGACTCCTATATAAACGGTAATATGGATTTATTTGCATATCGGTTTTCTACCGGCGAAACTTACCAGATTACAACACAAGAAGATCATCAGTATTCGAATGACATATTTGGTAATCTTATTGTTTATGCTGATAATAGAAATGGTAATTCGGACCTCTATGCAAAGGAAGCTAAGTACTCAATAGCTGGCATCTATATTCCTGATGCCAATTTT
>JAQBHM010000374.1:0-3211 GCA_032127795.1 Bacteroidales bacterium
TGTATCCAGCCCAAGCATATAAAAACCGTCTGCTGCTATATCATGGGTAGCTGAGCCAAATGCCAGCAACCAGAAGAATGCCAGGGTAATCTTAAAAAAGAGTGATGCAGGAATAGAGAAGGCTATACTTGCAAAACCCAAACCCAGGACAAGTTGAGTAATAACTATCCACCATCTTTTGGTTTTAAGCATATCAACCAGCGGGCTCCATATCGGTTTGATCACCCATGGCAGATATAGCAGGCTCGTGTACAAAGCTATGTCGGAATTGGAAATTCCCATTCGCTTGTACATAATCACAGAGACGATGTTTACTGCCACGTAGGGTAACCCTTCAGCAAGATAAAGCGAGGGTATCCATGACCAGGGTGAACGGGAATTGTTTTGTGCTGCCATATGGGATTTATAATCTGTTAAAAATGTATCCTTTTTCTGAATAATAACTGATGATCTCTTCAAGCCTGAGATAGAGCTTATCAGTACGTTCCGGCGCTGTGCCCGGATGTATCAGGACAAACGCTCCGTTAAGGCCCTGCGGGTCATTGGCTTCAAACTTATCCAGCTTTTCAATCAGGAACTCCGAAGATCTGTAGTTCGCCATGTCCGGGGTTGTGTAGTCAGCGCCTGTTCCGGTACCGGGAGTAAGGTTGATCAGCTGCAATCCCATGTCTGCCGTCCATGAACTTATTACACTGTTATACCATTCATAGGGAGCCAGGAAATAAACCGGCTTTGGAGACTTCATCCCTGCCCTGCTCAGCTCATTATAATTGGCTTTCAGGTCATCGGTAAACTGTTCTTTGGTAATCAGCAGTGAGTCCCTGTTTTCCCAGGGCATGTAAAGAAGATGACGGTCAGAATGAGCTCCGATATAATGCCCCCTGGCTATAAGTCGTTTCATCACCGGTTTGAAGACTTTGTTGCGTACGAAATTCCCGGTAAGGAAGAAAGAAGCCTTTATGTTACGTTCATCCAATACATTAATGATGTGATCAAAGCCATCCCCGAATTCATCAGCGGAGAAGATCAGATATATCTCTTTGGCTGCACTATCCATACGGATCATGGCTCCGTGGCTGTCATATACACTTCCCGTGGCCGGTGTCTGTTGCCTTCTCCCCTCCTTTTCCATTGTTGAGAGGTAATAGCTTAAGCTTGCAGTGCCGTCAAGAGTAGGCTCATTGGTGCTGTAATCACCTAAATCATCATGGTAAACGACATTTCCGTTCTGAAAGGATTTGTAAGGGTCATCGCGCAGCAGCGAAACAGCCTCAAGATTACTGAAGATGCGTTTGTATACCGGCCCGTCAATAAGCCCTCCGTATGTTGTCTGTCCCAGGTAACGGGTGACAGCAGAGTGCGGATAGAGAGGATAGTCACCGCCGGCAGGTAGCCCGCAGATCATGGAGGTGCCCCAGGGGTTACAGCCAAAGAGCCAGTCCCTCAGTGCCGCCTCCATAACCGCGAAGCGGTCATCACCGGTAGCCTCGTAATAAAGACTGCACTGAGTAAGAGCTGCAGCAACATAGTTATTTGAACACCATACAAAGGGGATTTTCAGCTGGAACGGGTCATCATTGTCACGACCGTCAATCGTCCTCAGTCCGCGGCGCATGAAGGCCTGGTATTTGGGTGCATAGTCAGTACCTGATAATCCAAGACCGGCGTGGCCGAGATTGACAAACGGATAATACTGGTAGTGTCTTGCCGTATCCTGTTCAATCCATGGTGTCAGTGGCTCCAGCGTACCCCAGTAGTCAGCCTGCACCAGGAAGAGTGAGTCGCCTGTCAGCCTGAACAGCTCCCATGCCGCTAGCTGAAGATCATCAACATAGTTATCCTCTTCATAAAAGTAAGGTGACGCTATGCAGGCCGTCTGTGTGGCGCCGGGATCCGTCAGTGCAAATTCAAAGGCATCGCCTGCCCTGGCAGCCAGCTGATCTGCAAAGAGCGGATCATGAAGGGCGAAAGTCTGTGCTCCGAGAGAAAAAGCAGAGCTGAACTTGCCGGCTGTGGAAGCTACCCCTTCCGTGCGGTTCTTGTACTTTCCCAGTCCCTGAGGCTTCCCGGTAACAAAATATACCGGCCTGGCAAGCCCGAGATCATAGGTAACCCTGTCTTTGTTCGGCAGTCGGAAACCGCGGTGATCGCGGTCATCAGCCACCTGGTTATACATTACCCCGCTGTCAGGGTTCATTTTCAACAGCCACTCCAGCCCCCAGCGCACCTCATCAAGAATATCAGCCATACCATTAGCACCGGGAAGACCGGCAGCATCATACTCATCGCGATAGATCCCGGGCGACTTACTCCAGGCGAACATCATCTGGTAGACCGAGTTGGCAGTGGTGGAAGTATATCGCAGGTGGTCACTGGCATCATGATACCCTCCTACAACATCTATCACCTGACCCGTCATAGTAGGATGGTCAACTATCACACCGTCATGGGTGTGACATGAGTCAAGCAGAAAAGGATTGTAACCGCATCTCTGGGCCCTTATATATTTAAGTATGTAATCAGCTGTGCCGTCATATACGTCAGCTGCTATCCGGAATGGCTCCGAACGGGTTCTGCCGTAACTGATATAGTATCCTCCGGGAACTGTGAGAGCAGAGAAGTCAAGCCTTGCCGCCGAGGCCATTCCCCAGTATTCACCGCTGTAGCTGACGGCACTGCCCCGGAACACCTCCCGGTCATTTATTGCATCACAGACCGTGAAAGCTGGTATGTCATTACTCTCTTCCGAGATAAAGACAGCCACCTTGACTGACACCGGAAGGTAACCGAGCTGGTTGACCCTGACCCATGACTGACCTTCAGTTTCTGACAGAAGTGCCGATAAAAGGATTACAAGCAACAATTGTATCTTCATTTCAGTACTTTTTTTCGAGGGTTGCGTTTCTGAAATAGTGCATAAGTATCTCCCTGTATGAGTAGCCTCTGTCACCCATAACGGCGGCGCCTATCTGGCACAGTCCCACACCGTGGCCCCACCCTGCACCGTGAATCACAAAAGAGACTGACTCAGCCTCACCGGTCTTCTCAACATAAAATGCCGAGCTGTAGAGATGGGTCTTTGAAAGAGCCTTACGGATCTCAAGTTCCTTGCCGAGTATCATTGTCTTCATGCTCCCCTTGATCATCAGCCTTATTATCCTGCCTGAGGTGCCCCTGGTGAGAGGCACAAGGTCAGTGATGACCCCGAAAT
>JAQBHM010000375.1:0-8240 GCA_032127795.1 Bacteroidales bacterium
ATCCCTGCCGAGATGCTTGAGTCGCTCATGGGTAAGAATGGCACCGATATATGGAAGAAAGCCAATGGCATTGACAGCACTCCAGTAATAAGCTACTCGGAGCAGAAGTCGATCAGCACCGAGCACACTTTTGAGCGTGACACCACAGATGTGGTGATGCTCAATCAGTTGCTTGTGAGCATGACCGAGAAGCTGGCTTATGAGCTGCGGCGCCAGGAGAAGCTCACCTCGTGCATCACGGTGCGCATACGGTACTCCGACTTTGACACTCACACGCTGCAGCATCGAATACCCTATACTGCCTTTGACCACGTGCTCATCAGCGAGGCACAGAGCCTCTTCCGCAGACTGTGGCAGCGCCGCATGCTCATCAGGCTTATAGGCGTACGCGTCAGCGGCCTGGTGCGGGGAGTGCATCAGCTGAACATGTTTGAAGACACTCCCGAGATGATCAGCCTCTACATGACCATGGATACACTCCGCGGACGTTTCGGACGCAGTGCGATAAGAAGGGCCGCCGGGGTGATGACTGCCGCCGAGCGCAGTGAACGCGAGCTCAGAAAAACGACCGAAATGGTTACCGAAAAGTCCAGGATGGAAGAACGACTGAGGGGATGGAGAGCATGATAAAAGATAAAAGACAAAAGTCACAAGATAAAAGGTTAAAGTAATACCTTGTTTTTTAAGACTTTAGACCTTTGACATTCAACATTCGACTTTTGACTTTCGACTTTACAGACTTTATGGACTTTATGGACTTTACAGACTTTATGGACTTTATGGACTTTCGACTTTCGACATTCAACTTTCGACTTTACAGACTTTATGGACTTTACAGACTTTATGGACTTTCGACTTTCGACATTCAACTTTGGACATTCAACATTCAACATTCGACTTTTGACTTTCGACTTTACAGACTTTATGGACTTTCGACATTCAACTTTCGACATTCTACTATGTACATAAACTGCCACTCATACTACAGCCTCCGTTACGGAACCATACCCGTAGAACGCCTTTCTGAGCTCGCCGCGGCGGCAGGAGTGAAACGTATGGTGCTGACAGATATCAACAACACTACCGGCGTACCCGATTTTGTCAGGGAGTGCGGCCGCCGCGGCATCATCCCGGCGGCAGGGATAGAATTCCGCCATGACAAAACCCTGTTATACATAGGAATAGCACGCAACAACGAGGGATTCAGGGAGCTGAATGAATTCCTTACACACTATAACCTCACCGGTGAGCCTCTCCCCCTCCGGCCTCCCTCCTTCCCAAATGCCTATGTCATCTACCCTGCCGTCGGCCCCGGTGGCGGTACAGACAGTGCGGGCGGTGCCGGCAACACCGGAGGCAGAGATGTTACAGGCAGTACCGGCGGCGATGACACCACCACCCTGCGCGATAACGAGTATACAGGCATAAGGCCCTCTGCCGCCGGCAGGCTCATCTCAATGACAAAAAAACAACGGTCAAAGTGCGTCATCCTCCAGCCAGTAACCATGGAGTCAGCGTCAGACTACCCCATACACCGCAGCCTGCGCGCCATAGACAATAACATGCTTCTGAGCCGCCTTGAGCCTCACCATACAGCCTCGCCCGACGAGATCCTGCTGCCTGAGAATGAGATCACCAGACCCTTTGAGATGTGGCCACAGGTGACCGAAAACACGCGCAGGCTGCTCGGCGACTGTTCCCTGAGCTTTGACTTTACCACTCCAAAAAACAAAAAGATATACTCCGCCAGCAGGTATGACGACAAGCTTCTGCTTGAGAAGCTGGCATGGGACGGCATGAAATACCGCTATGGAACAAAAAACAAGGTGGCCGAAGAGAGAGTCAGACATGAGCTGGAGATAATTGACAGTCTCGGCTTCTCGTCATACTTCCTCATCACATGGGATATCATACGCTACTCCATGGCGTGCGGATTCTATCATGTGGGACGCGGCAGCGGAGCCAACTCCGTTGTTGCTTACTGTCTGAAGATCACCAATGTTGACCCCATTGACCTCAACCTTTACTTTGAGCGTTTCATAAACCCCAAGCGCACCTCTCCTCCCGACTTTGACATAGACTATTCATGGAAGGAGCGTGACACTGTAACCGAGTATATCTTCAGACGTTACGGTCATCGTCATACAGCCCTTCTTGGAACCGTCGGCACCTTCAGGGGCAGGTCCATTGTGCGTGAGCTGGGCAAGGTTCACGGGCTGCCCGTTGAAGAGATAGACGGTCTCATCGACAATCCCTCTTCCGCCGGTAACCGCGGTGAGATCCCCGATATGATTTTTGAATCGGGGAATAAGATTGTCGACTTTCCCAACCTGCGCAGCATACATGCGGGCGGTATTCTTATATCCGAAGAGCCCCTCTGCTGTTATACCGCCCTTGACATGCCGCCGAAAGGGTTTCCCACCACTCAGTGGGATATGTATACTGCTGAAGAGCTTGGATATGAGAAGCTTGACATACTGAGCCAGAGAGGTATAGGCCATATCAGGGAGAGCGCCGAGATCATCAGGATGAACCGCGGTGTTGATGTCGATGTGCATGCCGTACAGAAGTTCAAGAACGACCCGCTGGTGAAGGATCATCTGCGCCGCGGTGATGCCAAAGGATGCTTTTATATTGAGAGTCCCTCGATGCGCGGACTGCTGCAAAAGCTGAAATGCGATGATTACCTGACGCTGGTGGCCGCCAGCTCAGTCATCAGACCGGGCGTAGCACGATCAGGCATGATGCGCCAGTTCATTTACAGGTTCCATAATCCTGACAAATTTGAATATATACACCCGGTCATGAAAGATCTTCTCAGTGAGACCTTCGGTGTGATGGTATACCAGGAGGATGTGCTGAAGGTGTGTCACCATTTTGCCGGCCTCGACCTCTCCGATGCTGACACACTGCGACGGGCCATGAGCGGCAAACACAGGTCAAAACAGGAGATGCAAAAGATAACAGGGCGTTTCTTTGACAACTGCCGCAACAAGGGCTATCCCGAAGAGACAACCAGGGAGGTGTGGCGACAGATAGAGTCATTTGCCGGCTACTCCTTCTCCAAGGCCCACTCAGCCTCATATGCCGTGGAGAGCTTCCAGAGCCTCTGGCTGAAATCGCATTACCCCCTCGAATTCATGGTCGCCGTCATTAATAACTTCGGAGGGTTCTACCGTACCTGGGTCTATGTACACGAGGCAAAACGACAGGGAGCCATTATTGAAGCACCCTGCATCAACAGAAGCACACATAAGACCTCCATACAGGACAATACAATATATATCGGATTCATTCATTTGTCAGGCCTTGAGAATTCCCTTGCACATGAAATTATAAGTGAACGCGACGATAACGGTGACTATCAAGATCTTGGTGACTTCATCTCACGTATTGGTCCAGGTCTGGAACAATGCATACTGCTCATCCGGTCCGGGGCTTTCAGGTTCACCGGCAAGAGCAAGGCGCTGCTCCTCTGGGAGGCACATATGCTTATCAACAAAGGCAAAAGTGAAAGTGCCCGTACTCTCTTCAACCCCGAGCCCAGGAAATTTGTCATGCCTCCCTTTGAGCAGAGCAGGCTGGAGGACGCATACGATGAGATAGAGCTGCTGGGCTTTCCGGTATCAATGACATGGTTTGATATGCTGCAGACAAAGTTCAGGGGAGATGTGACTGCAGCAGGGATGAAGGGTATGACAGGCCACCGGGTGAAGATGGTTGGGCATCTGGTGACCGTCAAATATATCAAGACCGTAAAGAGGGAGTGGATGAACTTCGGCTGCTTCATTGACAACTCCGGAGAGTTCTTTGACACAACACATTTCCCGCAGACGCTCAACAGCTGGCCATTCCGCGGAAGCGGAACATATCTCATTCAGGGAAAGATAGTTGATGAGTTTGGCTATACCTCTGTTGAAGTTGAAAAGATGGCCCGTCTGCCTGTTCATCCCGATCCCAGGTACTAGCTCTCAATACGCGCGGCACGCGTAATACCCTTCACCGCCTGGATCTTCTTTATCACCCCGTATAGGAGATTAATGTTGGGAACAAGAAGCTCAATCCTCCCTTCAAAAAGACCATTGTCCATCTTGTAGGAGAAATTCTTTACCGAGAGCTTATACTCTGAAAGTATATCTGAGATGCGTGCAACAATACCGAGGTTCTCAACACCTGTGACCTTCACAGAGGTGAGGAATCCGCGAGTGGCATCCAGTCGTGTCCAGCGTGCCCTTACCACCCTGTACGGGAAGCTGGAGATCATGAAGTCAGCATTGGGACAGGAGGCTCTGTGTATCTTAATACCTTCAAGCACTGTTACAAAGCCGAAGATCCGGTCTCCGAAGACAGGATTACAGCACTGTGACAGCTTGTAGTCCAGTCCTTCAGCTCTCTCATCTATAACTAGATATTCAGCTCCGGCACCTGTGGTTTCCTCGTGCTGAACTGCCGGCTCATGTATTTTCGGCAATGAGGCCGGCGCCGCAGTCTCATCGGTACGGAGAAGCACTTTTTTTGCCTGAAGGAGATCTATCTCTCCTATTGCAATGCCAAAATAGAGATCCTGTGCGGTCTTATGTCCGTACTCTTCAAGCAGCTTCATGACAGTATGATCACCGTAAGGTATCTTCCAGTTCTTAAGCCTTCTGGTAAATATCTCCTTCCCGTCGGCTGCCAGTTTCACCTTCTCCTCATTAAGTGCCTGTTTTATTTTTGATCTCGCCTTGTTGGTAATGACATAACCCAGCCAATCACGTTTGGGCGACTGGCTGCGGGAGGTGATCACAGAGACATGGTCGCCGTTCTGGAGCTTATATTTAAGCTGCACATTGCGTCCGTTAACCTTCCCTCCCACGCATTTGGAGCCCACCTCAGTATGTATTTCAAAGGCGAAGTCCAGGAGTGAAGCCCCGGCAGGCAGCTGCTTTACCTCCCCTTTTGGTGTAAAGACAAACACTTCATCAGAATATAATCCCGGCCTTATCTGTCCGAGAAAGTCTCCACCCTCCTTTTCCACGGTACCGAGGACTTCCCTCATCTGTGCCATCCATGCATCGAGGCCACCCTCGCCTTTGACGCCCTTATAACGAAAGTGAGCAGCAAGTCCCTTTTCGGCAATCTCATCCATTCGTCTTGTACGTATCTGTACTTCAACCCATTTTCCTGCTGAGGTGCCAACGGTTGTGTGGAGCGACTCATATCCGTTTGATTTGGGAACTGATATCCAGTCGCGCATCCTGCTGGGATCCGGCTGGTAAAGGTCAGATACAACCGAATATACCTGCCAGCATGAAGATTTCTCATGTTCAGTATCAGTATCGATAATTATCCTGATGGCAAATATGTCGAATACCTCTTCGAATGCAACTCCCTGTTTCTTAATCTTCTGCCAGATAGAGTGTATTGATTTGGTACGGCTCTTGATCTCATACCTGATATTCAGTGAATCAAGTCTTTCAGCAAGAGGCTTGGAAAACTCCCTTATAAGTTTATTACGTGAGCTGGTGGTGCTTCTCAGCAATGTCTCTATCTCATTGTATTCATCCGGCTCCATCATTTTCATGGCCAGATCTTCCATTTCAGACTTCACATTATAATATCCCAGGCGATGGGCCAGCGGAGCATACAGAAAGTAAGCCTCCGATGCAACGGGGAGTCTCTCTTTCCCTGGAATCTTATCGAGATTACGCATCAGCAGCAGTTGTTCAGCAAGCGTGATGAGTATCACTCTGCCGTCATCAGCCAGTGTGAGGAGCAGTTTGCGAAAGCTCTCCGCCTGGCCTGTAAAGTCACGTCCGTGCAGGGTTGAGACTCTTGAGACACCCTCTATGACACTTATGACGGCTGTATCCTTCAGAAGCCCTATCTGTTTCCAGCCATCGGTACCTTCCTTGATGCCGGACAGCAAAGCGCAGATGACAGCCGAGGAGCCCAGTCCCATCTCACAGGCTGCAATGCGGGCCAGCTCGGCATAATATAAGATCTGCGGTTCGCCAAAATGTTTTTCGGCAGGTGAATAGGATGACCCAGCAATATCCATCGCCTCTTTCAAAGCCTTCTTTTCGGCCTCTGTAACTGGCTCAGGAAGGCATTTCAGGATAAGCCTCTGCTTGTTTCTGATTTGTACCGATATGTCAGCCATTGCGGGTATTGGTTTTCACCTCAGGGGATTACCTGAGTGGTGAATCCGGTTCCTTTTTCATCTCGCGGTAATAGATATAATCCACTACCCCCGGGATTATTCTCTGTAACAGGGCGGTGAAGCGCCCTTCCCATGTAAGTATTTTGTTCCTTTTCTTTTTTCTTATTCCCCTGAGGACCCATTTTGCAACATGTTCAGGCAGCATCAGTTGCCCTTCTTCTCTGGGAGAATTCCCCTGCTCGGAGCCATCTGCCGTCAGGGCACGCTTCCGTACTTCAGACGCTGTAAATCCAGGTGCAATGATCATAACATGCAGTTTGTCCTTAAGATTTTCAATACGTATTGTTTCAAGGAAGCCGTGCATTGCAAATTTTGATGCAGAATAGCCAGTGCGGCCCGGCAGGCCATGAAATCCGGCAATGGAAGAAACTCCCACTACTGATCCGCTGTTCTTCAAAATGTAGGGCAAAGCATATTTGGTACAATAGACCGTACCCCAGAAATTAACATCCATAAGCCTCTTCAGCACAGACAGGTCAACATCTCTGAAGAGTGCCCGCATTGATATGCCGGCATTGTTTATCAGAATATCTACCGTTCCGTATTTTTCAACAGTGGCTTCGATGAGATTGCGGCAATCTTCCTCACTGGATACATCTGTAATACAGTGCGACACATCACAACCCATGGCAACCAGTTCATCTTCCAGCTCACGAAGTTTGTCCGCAGAACGGGCGGCGAGCATGACCCTGCTTCCTTCCACGGCAAATTCCTTTGCAATAGCTCTTCCGATTCCTGTAGATGCGCCGGTTACGATCACCACCTTGTCCTTGAAAATGTATTTCATATAGATCTCTCTTGATCGATAAATATAGCGACTATTTCTGCTGATGGGTTCAATGACAAAAAAAAAGTCCCTATCTTAGGTAAAAGTTAGTTTTTTCTTTGTTCTGAAATATTTTTACCATACATTTGCACTCGCAAAAAACAGGACAGATTCAGTAGCTCAGCTGGTAGAGCACATCCCTTTTAAGGATGGGGTCCTGGGTTCGAGCCCCAGCTGGATCACCAGGCAGCCATTAATGGCTGCCTTTTTTATTTGCCTCTGTCGAACCCGCCATCGCCACAAACTGGCTGCTCCCTAAAAAAGCCCACCGGGCTTTTTCTTTACGGTCGCACCGGTTCGAGCCCCAGCTGGATCACCAGGCAGCCATTATATAAAAAAGAGGGTGTCTCAAAAGGGCACCCTTTTTCTTTTGGGATTACTGTTCATTTCTTTTGCTCCTCCAAAAGAAATGAACCAAAGAAAAGGAGGCCGGAAAAGACAACCACCCCCTGTTTGTCCACCCGCTACACAAGGCCTTAAAGGCGCCACCAAACAGGGTGCGGTTCACACCTTTTCCGGTTAGCCCTCGCGCACTGCAAGTGGTTAATATGTTGATAACTAGTGAAAAGAAGGGGGATGCCTCCCCCTCCAGAAAACCCCAGGTTAAATAACTTGAGGTATGCAAAATAGTAGTAGAACAAAGGTAGTCTTTAAAGATTACAGTCCCAATCAATTTTTACTTCTTCCTCCTTCACTGGAAGAAATGATCGATCCAAACCACCCGGTTCGTGTAGTTAATCAAGTCATTGATAGTCTTGACATTGAATCATTGATTGCCAAGTATAAAGGAGGAGGTTGTTCCAGTTATCATCCCAGGCTTTTGCTCAAGGTATTGGTTTATGGATACTTAACCAATCAATACAGCAGCCGAAAGATAGAGCAGGCGCTGAGCCAGAATATCCACTTTATGTGGCTCAGCGGGATGAGTTATCCTGATCACAACACGATCAATCGCTTCCGCAATGATAAGCTGAAAGGTGTTTTAAGGGAAGTGTTCAGCCAGGTTGTTTTACTATTGGTTGAAAAAGGGGTAATTACACTGAAGGAAGCTTATCTTGATGGCACCAAGATCGAAGCCAATGCCAACCGTTACACTTTTGTATGGGGGCGCAGCATAAGTAAGAGAAAGGATAGGATAAAGAAGCAGCTGGATGAATTATGGAACTATGCAGAATCTATAGCCAGGGAAGAGCTTGAGAATAATGAACCTGA
>JAQBHM010000376.1:0-4851 GCA_032127795.1 Bacteroidales bacterium
GCAATTATTTTATTTTCTCAAGGAGGGGAAATGAAGTTACTTCAGACTGCAGGACTGCAAGACCGCAAGACAGAATGACCTCAGACTCTCAGACCTCAGACCGCAGGACCGGTCACCTGAACCAGCTGTCAGGAAAATTGACAAGATAAACCTTTTCGGTTGCCCGGGTGAGGGCTGTATAGAACCACCGGAGATAATCCATTGTCGGTTCCTGCCTGTTGAACATGCCCTGGTCAATAAAGACCCTCTCCCACTGCCCTCCCTGCGATTTATGGCAGGTGACAGCATATGCAAATTTGATCTGCAATGCATTGTAATACGAGTCATTGCGGGCTATCTCAAACTGCTTGCGTTTTGATCTGACATTTGGCTGGTCAGCTATTATCGCAAAGTAGAGTTCCCGCGATTTCTCGGCAGAGAGAGACGGAGTTGGCATTTGCAATGTATCAAGCATCACCCTGGCTTCGAGCTCCAGTTCAGTGTCTCTGAACCAGAGAGTCATATCTGCGAATCTCATGCCGTACATCTCCTCAAACCTTCTTATGCGTCGCACCTCAGCAATATCTCCGTTGGCAATGAAACCGGTACCCTCTTCATCCTTCAACCAGAAATAGTTATTCTTCACTACCATTACTATATCGCCGGTGCTTATCTCCTCCTCACGGGCAAAGACCTGGTTACGTATTCCCTGGTTATACCTGTTTGCCAGGTTGTTGGAGTTCACCACCACTATTGCACCGTCAGTACCGCACCTGTCGTATGCTTCGGTGAGCTTCTCTATCAGTTCGGTACCTGGCAGTCGTTCGATGTCTTCATAACCGTTAAGGTCAAGCGAAGGTACAGACAGATCGCCATCGGTAACCTGCTGTCTTACAGTAGTGGCATTCATCAGTATGCCCGAGCCTTCGCTCTGCCTTATAACCTGCCGCAGTTCGAAAGTCTCAAGTGCGAAGCCGGTGGACCGAAGCACATCAGGATCAAGTGCAGGGCTAAGGACAGATCCTACCGGGGGTAGCTGTGCAACATCACCCACAAGTATCAGCTTGCAGTTGGTGCCGGTATATACATATTCTATTAGGTCTTCCAGCAGCTTTCCGCTGCCGAATATTGAACCCTCTGATGAATCCCCGGAAATCATTGATGACTCATCAACGATAAAAAATGTCTCCCTGTGCATGTTACGGTCGAGGACAAATTTGCCCACCCCGTCAGTGGCAGACTTCTGGCGGTATATCTTCTTATGAATAGTATAGGCATCTTTCCCGGAATAGGAATGCAGGACCTTGGCCGCCCTGCCCGTCGGAGCCAGAAGCATGAACCTGAGCCTGAGTGTGTCAAGTGTCTGAACCAGTGAGGCAATAATGCTTGTTTTGCCTGTTCCTGCATATCCCGAAAGAAGAAAGATAATATCATTTGTATTGCCTGTGACATAATCAGCAAGCATCCTCATACAGTCAGCCTGATCAGTGGTGGGTATATAACCCAGGTTTTTCTCAAGCAGATCATAGATATTCTCTCTTCTCATCTTTTATTCGTCTGACCCGGATTTTAGACTGATTTTTTTTAAATTTGCACAAAGTTACTCAAACATTCGATCAAAAAAGACATGAAAACTGCCCTGAACATTGTATTTGCCGTGATCATCGTAATCCTTGCCTACTTCCTCATCGAAAGCATCATGGAACCTATCAGGTTCAACCGGGAGAAAGACCGAAGGCAAGAAGCCATAAAAGAGAGGCTTATTGACATTAGAACGGCTCAGGAAACATACAAAGCTGTTAAAAACCGTTATACCGGAAGCTTTGATACCCTTATCTTCTTCCTGAAAAATGACTCCCTGCCTCTTGTTTTTAAAACCGGTTCACTTACCGATGAGATGATTGCTGACGGTATTACAAGTGAGAAAGAGGCTGTAAAAAAAGGACTTATAAGCAGGGATACAACCTACATCCCTGTTCGTGACTCTATATTTTATAAAGGATATGGTCTTGATTCTTTAAGGTTTGTACCCGGAATGAAGAATACCGAATTCCAGATGGAGTCAGCACGTGTGATGACAACTTCAATGGTTCTGGTAAACGTTTTTGAAGCATATGTTCTGAATGATGTCTTCCTCAAGGATCTTGACCGCCAGCTGGTTGTTAATTACAATGATCAGAGAAAGAAAACAACAGGATTTCCCGGGATGAAGGTAGGAGATATCAAGGTTCCGAACAACAATGCCGGAAACTGGGAGGATTAATGGCCCGGTCGCTGATATATCCGATGGAGCTCTTTGACGAGACTCTTGACATTAATGCGACTGATAATTACGATCTCACCCTGGAGATATCCGAAGAGGGCATATCACTGGCAGTTCTTGATCTTCTTCGCGGCAAATATGTGATGCTGAGGCATTACCCGTTGCTTAATACTGAAGACAACACGAAACGCTCACTGGAAGAGATAATTTCAGGGGATGATTTTATGCAGAGGCATTACAGGAAGGTCATTGTTCTGACACCATCGCCTGACAGCACTCTGGTACCGTCGCCGCTGTATGAACCTGTGCTGAAGGATGACTTCTACCGCTTTAACCTTCCGGCCGGTGAAAATATCAATGTATTTGCAAACAACCTTACCTTTCCCGGAGCTGTAGTTTTATTCACCCCAATGACAGGCGTCGCTGAGCTTTTGGCATCACACTGGAGTGGGATGACACCCTGGCATCATACCCGGCCCTTGCTGCAACACGCTTTCATATCGAGCAGATCATCAGACGACAGGTATCTGCACCTTCACATTGAAAAAAACTTTGCCACTGTAATTATCATCGAAAAGCGAAAGCTCTCCTTCTGCAACAGCTTCAGATGCAGTGCCCCCGGTGATGTCACCTATTACCTCTTCAGCATCTTTGACAAAGCCGGAGTTAAAAATGATGAAACACTTCATCTCAGCGGCATTGTGGAGCCTTACGGAGAACTGCATCTCTCACTTCTCAACTTCACTGAGTCCATAAAATTTGCATCACCCTCCATAAGATACAGCTACAGCTATGTAATGAATGAGGTGCCGATGCACAGATGGCTCAATCTATTCACAGCTTCATCGTGCGAATAATAGGCGGATCATTGAAGGGAAGGCTCATAGAACCGCCTTCCGGATTCAGAGCAAGACCCACTACCGACTATGCCCGTGAAAGCCTTTTCAATATCCTTAATAACAGGATCAATTTTGAGGAGATAAGCTTCCTAGACCTCTTCTCCGGTACCGGTGCAATAAGTTACGAGTTTGCCTCAAGAGGCACGCGCGATATTGATATAGTTGAGATCGAGTCACGCCACTGTGACTTTATAAGAAAGACCCTTGGAAGCCTCAGGATCAGCAGCGTAAAGGTACATCGGATGAGTGTACATGAATGGCTTAAAATCTGCCATAAGAGTTATGATATAATTTTTGCAGATCCTCCCTATGATCTTAACTGGCTGACCGACCTCCCGGCACTCGTAATGGCTTCAAAAGCGGTGAAGCCTGACACTCTGTTTATACTTGAACATCCTAAGTCATTGAATTTCAGTAATTATATGGGGTTTACAGAGCACCGGCATTATGGAAATGTGAATTTTAGTTTTTTCTGCCAAAAACAGGATGGATAGCTTATATCAGCATTAAACATTTCAGGTTTGTATTGTTTTTTTACACTTTTTTGAATTTTTTTTCTTAATTTATGCAGTGTTTTGCATCTGTTACCGGTCTTTATATATAAACACTTCTGTTTAATAGATTAATAACAAAAATTCCAAAACATGAGAAAACTACTTCTGACAAGCATGATCTCCTGCCTATTGGCCTTTTCTGTGTTTGCACAGCAAAAGACAATTACAGGTGTGATCACTGACAAAACTGACGGTCTCCCCGTTATCGGGGCCACAGTTCAGGTACAGGGAACTTCTATCGGTACCGCCTCCGATCTTGATGGCAGATACTCACTTAATGCCTCTCCCGGAGATATACTGGTTTACAGGTTTATCGGAATGAAAACCCGGGAACATACAGTAGGTGCTGAAAATGTTATTGATATAGTTTTTGAACTTGATGATGTGGGTCTCGATGAGGTAATTGTGATTGGTTATGGCTCAGCAATAAAAAGAGAGCTGACAGGATCTATTGCCAAAGTAGAGACCAGGGGAATTGCTGAAATGCCTACAGCCAGTTTTGAATCAGCTATCCAGGGAAAGACCTCGGGTGTCTTTATAGAACAGGCCAGCGGCAAACTTGGTGAAACAATAAAGATGAGGATCAGGGGTTCGTCGTCTGTATCAGCCAATAACCAGCCGCTTTATGTGGTTGACGGTGTGCCCATCACCACAGAGAGTCTCTCAAACGATGGCAACCAGCCGACAAGCCCGCTGGCAGACCTTGCGATGACTGATGTGGAGTCTATACAAATACTGAAGGATGCCTCTGCAGCGGCAATCTACGGATCAAGAGCTTCTAACGGGGTTGTAATCATCCAGACCAAAAGAGGGAAGAGCGGCGCAACCAAATTTGATGTTCAGTATACCACAGGTATTAGCGAGCCAAGCAGACTCATGGAGTGGCTTAACGCAGACCAGTACCTTGAACTCTTCAATGAGTCAATGGACAATGTCACAGACGGTGACGGTTATGTCCTGGGATGGTATCCCAAAGATGAAATGTGGGAGATCTTTGTTGGACCGCAATGGAATGAAGGTTATGACACCGACTGGCAGAAAGAAGCATTCCAGAAAGGATCGATAAACAGGGTCAATGTATCAGCCAGTGGTGGAACAGGCAACACTACCTTCTATTCGGGTGTCACCTATGATGATACAAAAGGTATTCTTCGCG
>JAQBHM010000377.1:0-8431 GCA_032127795.1 Bacteroidales bacterium
CTGTCTGTTGATGCCTTCTGAAGTCCTTGCTCAGCTTTTATGAATCCGGCCGGGGGCAGGTCAAATCCGGAAGGTTCATCCAGCTTCACCTTATCTCCATTGCTGTTTGTGAGAAAGTCTGTTACAGGATTGAATGTAAGATCGCCTGCAACAGCCAGAGCGGTTGTCAGTTCCGGTGATGCCACAAAGGCGTGCGTGTTTGGATTACCGTCAGTTCTTTTTGCAAAATTCCTGTTGAATGAATGCACAACAGTATTGATCTCTTTTTTATCAGCTCCCTCGCGATCCCACTGACCTATACACGGACCGCAGGCATTGGCAAACACTTTTCCTCCCAGTTTCTCAAATATATCAAGGTAACCGTCCCTCTCAGCAATTAGGCGGATCTGTTCCGACCCGGGAGTAATTGTGAACTGCGACCTGGCAGCCAGGTTTTTTTTCAGTGCATCCGCAGCTACCGAGGCAGCACGGGAAATATCCTCATATGAAGAGTTTGTACAGGAACCT
The DNA here is from genome assembly GCA_032127795.1 of Bacteroidales bacterium. Classification (GTDB taxonomy): domain Bacteria; phylum Bacteroidota; class Bacteroidia; order Bacteroidales; family VadinHA17; genus SR-FBR-E99. Next base: position 508 of record JAQBHM010000377.1, read on the forward strand.
ATAAGCCCGACATCTATCTTCAGCGGCCAACCGTTCTGAACAGCAACCTTTTTCATTTCTGAGAGCGGTGTTGCAAGGTCTGGAGTAAAAGGACCGTTGATGTAGGGCTCCAGCTCTGAAAGGTTTATCTCTATCAGCTGGTCGAAGTATTTCTCAGGATTGGCATATGCCTCCGGATCAGCTGTAAGATGTTCCTTTACTCCCTGTGCCAGTTTTGATATTTCCACCCGGCCTGTTGCGTCAAGATAGCGTGACATAGCCTGGTCATAACCGAACAGTGAGCAGGTGGCACCTACCTCAGCACCCATGTTGCAAATGGTTGCCTTCCCGGTGCATGAAAGGGATTCAGCCCCCTCTCCAAAGTATTCTATTACTGAACCTGTACCGCCCTTTACGGTAAGCAGACCTGCAACCTTGAGAATAATATCTTTTGCCGAGGTCCATCCGTTAAGCCTCCCGGTGAGCCTGACTCCTATAAGTTTCGGAAATTTGGGTTCCCAGCTGTCGCCTGACATGACATCAACAGCATCAGCACCGCCGACACCAATTGCTATCATCCCCAGTCCCCCGGCATTCACGGTATGTGAATCAGTACCAATCATCATCCCGCCGGGGAAGGCGTAGTTCTCAAGTACTATCTGATGTATTATCCCTGCTCCGGGCTTCCAGAAGTCAATATTATATTTGTCGCATATTGAACTCAGGAAATCATAAACCTCCTGGTTGGTTACGTTGGCACTCCTCAGATCATCAGCCGATCCGGCCCTGGCCATAATAAGATGGTCACAGTGTACCGAAGCCGGAACAGCGGAAGCATTTTTCCCGGCCATCAGGAACTGCAGCAGTGCCATCTGTGCAGTGGCATCCTGCATCGCCACCCTGTCAGGTGCAAAATCAACATAATCAACGCCACGCTTAAAAGGTCGGATACCGCCTTTGTCGTACAGATGTGCGTAGAGGATCTTCTCGCTGAGAGTAAGCGGATGTTTAAGGTCTTTTCTTATCTCGCCGAGGAGGAAAGGAAGCCTTTCGTAATATGATTTTATAATGTCAATATTAAGGATCATGTCACTGCGTGCTTTCTTTTATTTTCTGCAGGAGAAAGGTCCTTTTCAAACTGAGCCTTATCAAAGATAAACCTTCCTGACAGGAATTCCATAAGCCTGGAGGTGTCTTCAAAGGCATTGCCGAGGCAGGTAGAAGCCCCCGGGGAAGGAGTAATGTTGAAAATTATCTTTTCGCCCACAATCTTTGCTTCACCCAATTCCAGTTTTTTAGTTGCATTGTTAATGATCTGGGGCCTTGTTCCCCCAACTTTGCTGGCAAATTTTATCTCCTCCAGCTTTATTCCCGGTACAATCTTCCTGATCTCCTTCAGGAATAACCTTTTTCCTATCCAGGGGAAGTCATAAACGACATTTTTAAGAAGGTAGTTGAAGATTACCCTGTCGGAAGATATCTTCAGTATGCTCCTTATGGGTTTCATGCCAAGGCCAAATGTCTTCCAGTACTCCCAGAAGGTTGAGTAGTTGTATCTTTCAAGGAAGAATATAGGTTTGGCAGTAGGGCCGAAGCGTGTAATATGCTCGTTGTGAACCTCGGGATCGCCGTGAACTGCAGCGAAGGGGAGTTTAGGTATCTGCATTGTATATACCTTTCCGTTGAGTACTCTTGGTCCGGTGTAAAAACTGCCGGCCATTGAGAGAATTGAATAGCTTTTTCCGTATCCCAGTGACTTGGCAAACTTCAGGCTGTGGCTTCCGGCGGTAACAACAACAGCTCCGGATTCAAACTCACCCTTATCGGTCTTAATAATAAAGCCTTCGCCCGAAGGAGTTATTTTCTCAACCTTCGTAGACATATATATGGAAATGTCAGGGTTAAGTGCTTTTGCATTCTGTGCAAAAGAGTGACTTAATTTTTTGAAGTCAACCGTATAACCATCTTCAGTCATCAGGGCCAGCAGTTCCTGATCCGGATCACGACCCTCTAAAATTCTCGGCTCAATCCTGCCAATATCTTCTCTGCCTATCATCTTAAGGTTGGGAAACAACTGACCGAAAGCCGGATACCTCTCGGCCAGAGTCTTCACCTGGTGTTTGCCCACGGCAAGGACCATTTTGGGAACTTTTATAAAAAGCCCCTGGTCTCCCTTGACCGCCTTTTCACTCTCAAGGTAGTGCATAACCATATCGGCATACAGCTTAACTTTAGTGGCTTTTTCAATTGTGTAATTTGTCTCAATATCGCCGAAATGCAGTGTCTGGCTGTTCATCCTCGGAGAAGAATTGACCAGCCCGAAGTCAGCATACTTCTCAATAAGACCAATATTTTTGACATTTGAATATTTGGAAAGGGTATAAAGTAATGAGGTGCCGCTTACCCCGCCTCCGATAATTATTACATCGTGCTTCATTCTATAACAGGTATTGAAATAATATGGTTTTCGAAGAATTAAAAAGAGAGAACTCCCGGAATTCGGGTTACAAGAAAATGTTTTTTTTAATTTAAAACCAAAGACATTGTAAATATCAGGTTCTTAAATATTTAACTGTTATTCTTATAACACTTCATTCTTGAAATAAAACAATGGAAAGTTGATTTTGTTTAACGATCTGACAAAAATGTTTAATAATCTATTATGAAACCGTAAAAAATAAATTGATATCCATATCGTTTTGGCAAAGAACGTCAGTAAATTTGCTGACAGGCGGCATAAACTTTATATCCATTCCTGTGTTAAACAGAAGCAAGGCTCATGGATAAGATAATCATGTTCTGAAGATCATTCGTAAATTAATCTAATATGAAACCCCTGTGATAAATTGAATTAATTGATATTTGACTAAAAAGGGAAATCATGAACTACTATTTCACAAAAACACTTAATGTCTCATTTGATGAGGCAGTAAGGCTGGCCACCGAAGCTTTGAAACTTGAAGGTTTTGGTGTAATTGCGGAAATTGATATGCAGGAAAAGCTTAAAGAGAAGCTGGGCATAGATTTTAAAAAGTACAGGATTCTGGGTACCTGTAACCCGTCTTTTGCGTACAAGGCGTTGAAGGCGGAAGACAAGATCGGTGCTATGCTTCCCTGCAATGTGCTGGTTATTGAACAGGGAGAGAATCAGATTGAAGTGGCTGCGGTAAATCCCGTTGCCTCAATGCAGGCCGTTGCCAATAATGCACTGGGCGATGTGGCGCTTCAGGTGACCAATAAGCTGAAAAGCATAATTGATAGTCTTTAACGGCCTTGACCGATACGGAGCAGAAATTATACCGGAAGGCGTATCTCTTAAGCCTGTTTACAATCTTCTACAACATTGCCGAAGGGGTTATTTCAATGATGTTTGGTTATGAAGATGAAACCCTTAGCCTGTTCGGCTTCGGGGCAGACAGTTTTATTGAAGTGATGTCAGGGATTGGTATTGCTGTATTTATATTACGTATCAAAAATAACCCTGGAAGTTAAAAAAGCAGTTTTGAGATAACAGCCTTAAAAATAACAGGTACTGCATTCTATCTTTTATCAGCAGGACTGCTGGCAGGCATAGTTTTTAATGTTATCAGCGGACATAAGCCAGAGACAACAAAGTGGGGGGTGATAATCTCACTGGTTTCAATAGCTGTAATGGTGTGGCTGATGAATGCCAAAAAAAGAGTTGGCCGTATGTTAAATTCCGAACCGATAGTTGCCGATGCCAGTTGCACTAAGATCTGCGTCTACATGTCATTGGTACTGCTGGCTTCAAGTCTTGTATATGAAATCACCGGCTTCGCCTATGCAGATGTTATTGGTGCTTCCGGGCTGATCTACTTCTCAGTTACCGAGGGCAGGGAGGCTTTTGAGAAAGCCAGGGGCAGGGAGTGCAGCTGTGGTGAACATGGCGAAACGGCTTAAGATTATTCCGGCCCCCCTGCTGCATAGTATCATGCAGGTCAAAAAATGTGAATTATATAAAACTGACACGGAATTGTGTAATGCATCCGCTGATTTAATGTCCAACCTTTGTATGTTAAGAATAGTATCACATAAAATCAAAGGAGATGACAAAAACAGGAATTAAAGAAAAAAGAAATCCTCTGGCAGGAATTCTGGTATCAGGGATTTTCTTTACGGTTATTGTATTAATATTAATCTCATGCGCCTCCAGGATTTCTTTCCTGACATCGCAGGTGGTGCCGGCTGCAGAAGGTGAAATTTCCGTTAAGAAGGACAATAACAATAATTACTCAATTAAAATGGAGATAACAAACCTGGCAGCAGTTGACAGGCTGGAGCCTCCCAAGGACAGTTACGTTGTCTGGATGGAAACGGAAAGGGGAGCTGCCAGGAATATAGGACGAATAGAAACCTCCAATAGCCTGAAAGTGACATTTGAGACAGTCTCAAGTTTCAGGCCGACGAAGATCTTCATCACGGCCGAGGAAAATGAAAATGCCCTTTATCCGGGTGAGATGGTAGTCCTGACCACAAACAGGTTCTGGGAGTAATAATTTCAAGGATTTAAAGTATGAAAAAGATATTCTACCTTTTGCTTGTAGCATGTGTTATGGCAGGTTGTGCGTTGAATCTTGTGACCGGCCGTAAGCAGCTGAAACTGGTAAATGACTCTGATCTTCGGCTGATGGCCACCGATCAGTACAGGACTTTTCTTTCTGAAAACAAGATATTGAGATCCGGGTCCAGCAGGGACGCAGCCATGGTTGACCGCGTGGGGGCAAGGATTTCCGGCGCGATCGCAAATTATTACACCAGCCAGGGAAAACCCTCTGTACTTGAAGGTTATGTATGGGAGTTCAACACCGTTGATGACAAAAAAGTGATAAATGCATGGTGCATGCCCGGAGGAAAGGTGGTTGTATATACCGGATTGCTGCCCGTTACACAGACCGAAACAGGCCTGGCAATAGTTATGGGACATGAGATAGCCCACTCGGTAGCAAAACACGGCAATGAGAGGATGAGCCAGGCAATGGTACAGCAGCTGGGAGGCATGGCATTACAGATTGCCGTCGCTGAAAAACCACAGGAGACAAGGGACCTGTTTATGATGTCATATGGTATAGGCAGCCAGGTGGGTGCCATGCTGCCGTGGTCAAGGCAGCAGGAGACCGAAGCCGACAAGTACGGATTGATATTTGTGGCCATGGCCGGCTATGACCCCCGCGAAGCAATTCCATTCTGGAACAGGATGGCGGCGGCGGGCGGAGGCAGCCCTCCTGAATTTCTGAGCACTCACCCTTCTGATGAGACAAGGATCAGGAAGCTCACGCAATTCATGCCCGAAGCTTTGAAATACTATAAACCGCGCAATTAAAATAAAGCCGCTCCTCTGACATTTTCTTCTTGTTGTACAACAGCTTTGCTCTCTTTTGGTGATCACGTTTCGTCATTTTTTTCGAAATTGCAGCATATAATGTTCGGAAAATACCGGCATGGTTAACCTGTACTGTCATGAAGAAGCTCCTTATTTCACTATGTCTGATATTATACTGTGCTCTTTCGGGCGCGCAGTCGTTCAACTCATTTCCGGTGACCACTCAGAAGCCGCCGTTGCATGGCGTGCACTGGATGGCCATTACGGGCAAGCCCCTGGCAGCCACTGCCGGTGCTATGATCTTTGACCGTGGCGGCAATGCCGTTGACGCTGCCTGCGCCATGCTGGCAGCAACATGCACCATGTGGGACGTACTCAGCTGGGGCGGTGAGACGCAGGCGCTGATCTATAACCCGGTAACAAAAAAAGTCATTGCTATCAATGCCCTCGGGGTGGCGCCCACAGGAGCCACGGCAGCCTTCTTCAAAGACAAGGGGATGAAGTATCCTCCGGAGTACGGCCCATTGGCCGCGGTGACTCCCGGAACCCCCGGAGGGCTGATGACCATGCTCGCCGAATATGGGACCATGAGCTTGAAAGAGGTGCTGGCTCCAGCCATGAGCATGGCAGCAGGATACCCCATTGAAGCCCAGACGGCAAACTCGATAGAGAGACAGAAAGAGCGTATCAGGGAATGGCCGTACTCGGCAAAAGTGTTCCTGCCACATGCAGGAGAAGATCGAGAGGCTCCCGCTGCCGGAGAGATATTCGTCCAGTCAGACCTGCTTGCAACACTGACCAAACTGGTGGAGACGGAACAACAGGCTCTCAAAAAGAGAAAATCGAGAAAAGAAGCCATCTATGCTGCCTGCGACCGCTTCTACAAAGGAGATATAGCCGAGGAGTTTGCGAGAGGAGCACAGGAACAGGGGGGGCTGATCACCAGGGAAGACCTGGCTCAGTGGAAGGTGAAGATTGAAGAGCCACTGATGACCACATACCGAGGGGTGGAAGTGTATAAACTGCAGCAGTGGACGCAGGGGCCTGTCATGCTCCAGACACTGAACATCCTTGAGAACTTCGACCTTAAGAGCATGGGTTACAACTCCACCGGATATATCCATACGCTCTATCAGGCAATGAACCTGGCATATGCTGACCGCGATTTCTACTACGGCGATCCGGCCTTTCCGCCTGAGGAGCCCATGAAAGGACTGCTCTCCAAGGAGTATGCCAGGGAGAGGAGCAAACTGATCAACGTTCATCAGAATGACCGCGGTGCCAGGCCCGGAGACCCTTACCCCTTCGAGGGGAAAACGAATCCTTTCGCCGCCCTGCTTAACGGATGGACCAGCTCGGCCAGAGAAATATTCCCTTCTGATGATCGTGCAAGATATGAACGCTTCCTTGATGGTTTCCAGTCAGGTACCACATCAATAGAGGCGGCTGATGAAGAAGGGTGGGTTGTCTCTGTCACCCCGAGCGGAGGATGGATCCCTGCCTGCATTGCAGGTAACACAGGGGTGGGGATGAGCCAGCGAATGCAGAGCTTCGTGGTTGACGAAAAGGAAAATCCGTTTAATGTTGTTGAACCCGGCAAGAGACCCAGGGTGACCCTGACACCTACCATGGCCCTTAAGGACGGCAAACCGTTCCTCTCTTTTGCCAAACAGGGAGGTGACGAACAGGATCAGCTTCTGCTGCAGTTCTTCCTGAATATGGTGGAGTTTGGCATGACAGTACAGGAAGCCTGCGAAGCTCCGGGTTTCAAGACCCTGCAGATGTACTCAAGCTTTGGCAATCATGAAAAAGTGACAGGAGGACTGGTGCTTAACAGCAGTATGCCACCATGGGTGAGGAAGGAACTCACAGGTATGGGCTATACCCTTACATTCCTGGATAGGACATCCGGACCTGTCAATGCAATAGGATTTGACACCCTGCACGGATCCTTCTGGGGAGGATCAAGCAACTACGGAGAAGATTACGGTATCGGGTGGTAAAGGCTGCCGAATGTCATAACGTGATTTCTGAAAGAATGAATAATTGAATTATATTATCCAAACAACCTCCACTTTTGACTTTATAGACTTTAAGGACTTTATAGACTTTATAGACTTTCTGATCATGATTGCTATCTTTGTGGCTTCTGAACTGCAGAATGATGGCTAAGAGCGAAAAAAAGAAAGAGAGCACCTGGAAAGACAAGTTCAGGTTCGCGGTGTTCAATGACACAACATATGAAGAGGTGTGGCGCATACGCCTCTCAAAGTACAATGCCCTTTTAGCCCTGGCCTTCGTGATCTTCACTATAATAGGCATCACCACATCGCTTGTAGCCTTCACCAACCTGCGCGAGTTTATCCCCGGCTATCCCGACGTGACCCTGCGCCGTACAATCATCATGAATGCCCTTTTGCTTGACTCACTCGAGAATGAAATAGAGATCAGGGACAAATATTTTATGGATCTGAATGCAGTCATCTCCGGGAAACAGCCTATTGACAAGGTAGTCATGAGAGACAGCACCCGAGACTACAGCAGGATAACCTTTCAGCCCTCGGTTGATGATTCCCTCCTCCGGTCCAGGGTAGAGGGAGAGGA
>JAQBHM010000378.1:0-4130 GCA_032127795.1 Bacteroidales bacterium
TGAAATTTGATCTGATTTCCCACAGGAACTTGCCCTTTTTCAATGGGATGGCATACACACTGAGCTCAATACCCTTGCTCTCCATTGAAGCTGCATTCATGTATGCTGAAGCAAAGCCTGACGAGGCTGAAATAGGTACTGAAAGCAGCAGGTCGATATTCTGGTTGTAGAAATAAGAGAGGTCTAACCCGAGCCTGTCCTGAACGAATTTGAGTTCAGTACCCACTTCAAACGAGGTCTGTGTTTCATGGTTAAGTTCAGGATTGCCTACAGTGTTCCCCACTGTATAACCGGGGACACCCAGGAAGGGGAATGAGATACCTGATGTGTAATAATCGTCGGCACTGCCTGAGGCATAGTATGATGAAGTTCTGTATGGATCAGCGATATTGGCAGTCTTCGCCCATGAAGCCCTGATCTTACCGAAAGACAATATTTTGTTGTCTTTCAGAGGCGCCAGTTCAGTGAGGATAAATGCTGCACTGAAAGAGGGGAAAAGAGCTGACAGGTTATTTGCAGGCATGGTTGTTGACCATTCATTTCTCAATGTTGCACCAAGGTATATCATGCTCCGGAAATCAACACTAAGATCCGCAAACAGTGCAGCAGTCCTGTAGCCAGTGGTACTCTGGCCAGCCGTCTGTTTGCTTGTGTTATCAACGTTGTATAAGCCTGGAATGGAAAGATCGTCAGTATAGGCGGTCAGATATTTGTACTCCTGTTGAAACATATTCTGCCCCAGGTTCAGGTTAAACCTGATATCATCACTTATCTTTCTGTTGATATTCACCATCAGGTCAGAATTGAACAGGGAATGAAATTCTGATCTCTCTCTCAGATATCCTGTCTGGTTGCCAACACTGTACCAGTTGTAAATATCCTGGAACCTTCTTACATACCAGTCTATCCCGATGTTGTAGGAAATAGTCATCCAGTCAAAGACTTTGGCTTTCAGGAAAGTGCTTCCGACAAACCTGTCATTGAGGTCTATAAAGAACTGCTCATTAGATGTCCAGTATGGGTTATTATACGTTCCGTTAACACCTGTATAGGTTCTTTGTGTGCCATCAGGCAATTTATAACCGGCAGCATTATTAAAGGTGGCAGGAGTTCTGTAAAGGCCAATACCAATACCGGAACTTGTCCCCCCTTCCCGGATAAGGTTGTTTTTAGTCTTGGCATACATCACATTGGCCCCTGTAGTAATTTTCTCTGTGAGTTTGGTATCTGCGTTTAACCTTATGGTCAGCCTTCCAAAAGTGTTGTTGGGGACAATCCCTTTTTCTTCCAGGTTTCCGACAGAAAAGAAGTATGAAGAATTTTTATTGCCGGCCTCAATGCTGACATTGTTATTATATGCCACTCCCTTCTGAAAGAAGGCAAACTGATCATGTGTCCTGACAGGTTCGCCTGTATTTGTCGGTGCGTAAGTACTGTTATTACTAACAATTGCACCGTCCACATCGAGTAAGGGATTAACCCATAGAGCCGGAGCGAGTGAATAGCTGCAGGTATCCAGTTTGGGACCCCAGGCTCCATTGTATTTGCTTCTCCATCCGCCGTTCAGTCCCTGACCAAACTCATTCTGCAATTCAATGTGCCTGCCCAGTTCCTTAATACCAACGGAGGAGTGAAGGCTTACCTTCATTTTCTGATCCGTTGGTCCTTTTTTTGTTGTGATGACAATCACACCATTGGAAGCCTGAAGACCATAAAGAGCCGTAGCCGCTCCACCCTTCAGGACGCTGATAGATGAAATATCATCAGGGTTCAGGTCTATGCTCCTTGAGGAAGAATAAACGCCAGACTGACCTGTGCTGCCACGATAGGATGGTTCTGAGCTCATCGGCATTCCGTCAATGACAAACAGGGGTTGGTTATTACCTGTAAGTGACGCGGCTCCTCTTATTGTCATATAGGAGGATGCTCCGGCATTGCTCGACGAACTAGTGACCTGTAGCCCGGCAGCTTTGCCTGAAAGCGAGGAGACAATATCACTGTTCCCTCTCTTGTTCAACTCAGTCCCGGTCACCTCCTGAACAGTATAACCCAACGCTTTCTTTTCGCGGGTTATACCCAATGCAGTGACAACAACATCTCCCAGTGCTACGGCACTGGATTGCATTACCAGATTGATCACGTTACCCGTGATCCTAACTTCCTGGGTTTCCATTCCTACAAATGAGAATACGAGGAATTCATTACCAGCCGGAACATTAATAGTATAAGCTCCCTGGTCATTGGTTACGGCACCTGTGGTAGTCCCTTTAACTGACACAGTCAGAAAGGGCAAAGCGTTACCATCAGTATCAGTAACCTTACCCGTAACCACTCTTTGACCAAACGCCTGCATACAGGCGAATGCCAAGATGGCAAATAAGAGAAGTGTTTTTTTCATACTAGCATCGTTTAGGTTAAGTATTAATTTTGAATTAAGCTCCTTCCATCGGAAATTACACAATTAATATATTTATTCACAGTTTATTAATGATATTTCATGATAATATCTTTCATCTGGCTTATGCCCTCTTTTTCAAAATAAAAACTGGAATGAGACAAATGACCAGGATTATTCCCAGTACCTTTTTATTTGTTGAAGTAGTCTTGTACAAGCCTGTCGATTCCGAATAATTCTTCCCCGGTGAAACATCAATTCCATACCTGATTGCCAGATCCTTTAAATCAAGCATATTAATGAATGGAATACCTGCTTCTGACATCCTGGCAACCACACCGCGGGTTTCATCAGTGCAGACTGACAAGCTTGAATGCAGACCGTTAGGGATACTCAGTGAGTGGGAACAATTACCCAGAGCGGTTTCGTTCCCGCCGATGTTTATTAATAAAGATATATTTGCCTTTTTAAAGGTTTCAACACGCTTGTCAATTGACTCTAAAAGAGTTGGTGGGATATATAGCTCAACCCTATTTCTATAGGCTGCATTCCTGATGATTGCAAGACCTTCATCGGATAATCCTGCGCCTGCATCATCTCCTGCTCCGATTGACACCAGAACTGTATTGATCTTCAGCCCCTCTCTTTTCAGCGCTGATTCCATGTCTGCCCAGGTAGCGTCAGGCTGATTTGCCCCGTATGTTGAAGCTCCCAGCGAGCTCATTACAACAGACTCAACTTCCATAGTTTGAAGAGCCGCCAGGGCAGATATAGCCAGGGAGGGGAATGACCCTGAAAGTATCACTCCAACCATGTCACCCTTTGATATATCAGCCTCATGCAGTAACCTTACAATCAATGCTGAAAAATCAGGATTTGTTGATATTTTTTTGGCATCTAATGATCCGAGAGTAGTTGTGATCTCAGACCACTCATCACCAATCATGAAGTTGTAAGGCACATTTGACATAGCATCAGATCCGATATTTCTATCCGACTTAAGCTGTTCAATAACCTTGAACATTCTCTTTGTCAGTTCTGCAGATTCAATCATAGTCTCGCTGTATGGAAGAGGAGATTGTCTGCGGAATAGTGATTCTGCCAGCATGGTTCCGGTCAGCAGTACCACGAAGACGATCAGCAACTTTATATTTATACTCAGGCTTTTCATGAAATGAATAGTGAAACCTGGAATATTATCATGGTGACGATCCCCAGGCTTAAGAGCGTGGAGGTTATTTTTTGCCTTCCCATCTCATTTGCTATTAAACCCGGAATGATATATCCGATGGATTGAAGATCCAGTTTCATCATATCCATCGGCTGAATAACAGAATCAATCAGGAGTTTAAGAAAGAAACTCAGAAGAACAGCCATCAGGAATTTTCTTCTGCCATAAAGTATTAAATGAGTTGAGAGAATTCTGACAATCACATAGACAATCAGGGCAATAATGATGGTCATTATTATTCTGTCAGGCTCATAGATGAAAAGTGCAAAATATGCAGGGGCAATCACCCCTCCCGGAGAAATGCCCGTTATCTCGTAAAAGATAAAACCCACAACCAGTCCGATTATGAATAGCTGCAGTATCATTTCAGCGTATTTAGAATGTGAAAGCCATCTCCTCCAATATTTCCGACGCCGACCACCAATGATCTGTCAGGCAGGATATTGATAAGGTTCATTTTAAAATTATTCAGTAGTTCTCTCTTCCAAACCACTATTTTTACTT
>JAQBHM010000379.1:0-3134 GCA_032127795.1 Bacteroidales bacterium
CCGGAGAAATCAGCCATTTTATCCAGTACGGCATGAACATCCGGCACTACATTATGCCCGTCGGCCATCACCGTAGATCCTTTGGGTGCCCTCAGGGCGATATGTAAAACCGACCTGTTTTGGGTCACATTTATCTTCTCACCTGAAAACATGGCATTACGTTTCTCTTCAATGTCTCTTTCCCTTGCCAGCCTCAGCAAAAGATCAAGAGTCACATCCGTTATACGGTGTTTGGAATAATCGAAATAAATGCCGGCGTCCTGTATCACCATTCGTTTTCCCCTGTTCCTGTCACTTTCAAACAAGGCCTTTAGTGGTACAGATTTTATCTCTTTATAATGTCTCTCCAGTCTTTTCCAGCTTTCCAGATTTGTCAGTGAAATGCTCATTATCCTATGAATTACAAAAGTTTCCTTTTCGTTGAGATGCTTTTAATCAGGTTATCCCATGACCTGTTGAATGCCTCGGCTCCTTCTTTCTGCAGTTGCATGGCCAGATCAAGGTGACTGATATTCATGCTGCTGAACTGACTGATAATGTCATCGGCTGAAATTCCATCAGCAGTTAATGATTCGCCTGTTTCCCCGTGATCAGCGAAGGCCATCAGTGTATTTTCGGGAATTGTATTGACGGTGTATGGTGCCACCAGGTTTTTAACGTATAAAATATCTGAAGCCGCGGGATCTTTGGTGCCGGTGCTTGCCCACAGCAGCCGCTGAGGGAAAGCGCCGAAGTTCATTATTCTTTTCACTTTTTCGGAGCCCAGGAACTGAACATATGCCTGGTATGTCTTCTGCATCACTGCAATCCCCAGTTTATTCTGCAGTTCCGCAGGAGCCTTATCGGCTACTGCCCTGTCCCAGCGGCTTACAAAGACCGAAGCAACAGACCTGATGTCCGGGTTCACTCCTTTGGCAATCCTGGTTTCCACCCCCCGCAGGTAGGCCCCGGCAGCAGCAGTATACTGCTCCGGGGAGAAGAGAAGTGTGACATTGACCGGTATGCCTTCCGCAATCGCTTTTTCTATTGCAGGAAGCCCTTCCGGAGTCCCCGGTATTTTAATGAATGTATTCGGACGGTTTACCTTACTGTGGATATCCTTGGCAGCCCTGATTGTATTTTCCGTATCGTAGGCAAGCTGTGGGGAGACCTCTATTGATACAAAGCCGTCAAGACCGTTGGTCTTCTCAAAGACAGGAAGAAAAAGATCTGCAGCTCTTTGTATATCTTCAACCGCGAGGCTGAAGAAAATCTCTTCATCAGAATATCCCGGCCTGCTGATTTTACTGATGGCTTCATCATAATCACCTGTTTTGGCTATTGCAGCTTCAAAGATTGAAGGATTAGAGGTCAGCCCGGTGACTGAAAGGTCAGATATATAATTCTGCAATACCCCGTTGTCAAGCATTTTCCTTGTTATGTTGTCAAGCCATATGCTTACACCCTTATCATTTAGCTTTCTGGTATTCAAATTCATTTTCCTGATATTAAATTATTAATGTCTGTGGTAGTATTATTAAAGTTCACAATATATTCCGTCATCAGCCAGGTTTTTACACGGGTAGCGCCATGTCATCTCTTTACCTTCAATCAGCTCGTCAGCTTTTTCGGGGCCCCATGTTCCGGCAGGGTACCCGTAGAGAGGTATATCAGAATTGTTTTTCCAGGCATCCAGCACGGGGGTCAGGAATTTCCATGCTGCCATGACTTCAGCAGATCTGGCAAAGAGCGTTGAGTCTCCCTTGACAGAATCGTATACCAACCTTTCATATGCCGAAGGAATACGCTGATGAGTAAGGTCGGAATAGTGAAAATCCATATTCACATTCTGAACCTCGAAACCGGACCCCGGTATTTTCATACCGAATTTGAGCAAGATACCTTCATCAGGCTGTATCCTTATCACCAGCTGGTTACATGAACTGCAGTCAGCCTGGTTTGAGAACAGAAAATGCGGCGTGGGCTTGAAGTGAATCACAACCTCCGTGACGCGTGTTGGCAATCGTTTTCCGGTACGCACATAAAAAGGTACCCCTCCCCAGCGCCAGTTGTCAATATAAAATTTCAAAGCTGCATAAGTCTCGGTGACTGATGCCTGATCAACGCCTTCCTCCTCCCGGTAACCTGGTATCTTTTCATTCTTAACTGTTGAGGCAGTATATTGGCCTCGTATTGCAGAGGATATGACATCTTCTTCCTTAAGGGGGCGCAGGGACTGGAATACTTTCAAAATTTCATTTCGAATAGAGAGAGGCTCGAGTGAGGCAGGCGGCTCCATAGCCGTCAGGGCAACTACCTGCAGAAGATGGTTTTGTATCATGTCACGCAATGCACCGGAATTATCGTAATAACCTCCTCTTTTTTCTACTCCCAGGCTCTCGGATGATGTTACCTCAACATGGTGAACATACTTCCCATTCCACAGTGGCTCAAAGATACCATTTGAAAAGCGTGTGACAAGCAGGTTCTGAACTGTTTCCTTCCCGAGATAATGGTCAATCCTGTAAATCTGATCCTCTTCCCAGTCCTTCAGTATGATCTCTTTCAGCTTCATGGCCGAATCAAGGTCGTACCCGAAAGGCTTTTCAATGACAAGCCTTTTCCACCCGTTACTCTGGTTGTTGAGGCCGGCAGCGGAAATATGAGGAGGGATCAGCCCGTACAGGTCAGGCGGCGTGGAGAGATAAAAAAGGGTATTTCCACTTATATCAAGGTCTTTCCGCAATGTTTCAAGTTGCTTACCGAGCTTTTTGTAGGATTCCTGATCATCAACCACAAAAGAAGAATAAAAAAGTCTAAGGATAAACTCGTCTATCTTTGCCGTATTGTCTGTCTCATTGAACTTCTCAAGGGCCTCTCTCATCTTAGCCCGGAATTCAGCATCAGTGTACTGCGTTCGTGACAGTCCCAGCACTGCAAAGTTACCTGTCAGCATGTTGTTTACATACAGCGAATACAGTGCCGGGATGAGCTTTCTTTTTGTCAGGTCGCCGGAAGCGCCAAAAATAACATACACGAAGCTTTTATCGTATATCATGACTTTTTCGTTTTACTGAAAGTTATGAATTCCGTGTAATTTACAGAATAGTTACCACTATCTGCAAACCTGAAATTCCGCCTCAAAATTACTGCGT
>JAQBHM010000380.1:0-3974 GCA_032127795.1 Bacteroidales bacterium
CCAGGCGACCAAGTCAACTCCTGCAGGAGCTGTGGCCAAGTTCGCAGCCTCAGGTAAGAAGATACGCAAGAAGGATCTCGGCCAGATGGCTATGACCTACGGTTATGTATATGTGGCACAGGTAGCCATGGGATCAAGCCAGAACCAGTACTTCAAGACCATTCGCGAGGCTGAGGCCTTTCCCGGACCGTCACTGATAATTGCCTACTCACCATGTATCAACCACGGTCTTCGTGAAGGTATGGGCAAGACCCAGGCACAGTCTGAAGATGCAGTGACAGCAGGATACTGGCATCTCTACAGGTTTGACCCGCGCCTCGAGGCTGAAGGCAAGAACCCATTCCAGCTCGACTCGAAAGAACCGGACTGGAGCAAGTTCCAGGACTTCCTTAAGTCCGAAGTGCGTTACACTTCGCTGGTGAACGACTTCCCCCAGGAGGCAGATGTTCTCTTCAAACAGGCAGAAGAAAATGCCAAATGGAGATACAACACTTACAGGCGATTTGCGGAGATGGACTTCTCACCTGCTGAGGAAATCAAAAAATAACAAAATCATCCATATTAAAAGAGAGACGGTTATCCCATCTCTCTTTTTTTTATTACCTTAATTAGATACCTTTGCGGCCTGATACCTTCATATCAGGCTCCGGAGCTCCGGGGTCACGGAACGGATATCAGGTGACATAAAACAAGAACACTAAACAATATACCTTGGGAAGAGTCCTGGCAATAGATTACGGCAGAAAACGGTGCGGACTGGCAGTGACTGATCCGCTCCGGATCATTGCTTCACCCCTGACCACAGTAGCTACCGGGCAGCTGGAGACATTCCTGAAAGACTATATTCCGCGTGAGAAAGTCAGCGAAGCCGTGATAGGATATCCCGTCACCATGAACAATTTGCCCAGTGAAAGCGTAAAGTATATTGACCCTTTCATCGCCAGGTTCAGGAAAATCTTCCCGGAGATAGAGCTGCACCTGGCTGATGAGCGATTCACCTCGCAGATGGCCATGAGGGCAATGATTGACGGAGGCGTGAAAAAGAGTGACCGCAGAGACAAAGGAATGGTCGACCGTATCAGCGCTTCAATAATATTACAGTCGTGGCTGAGCAAAGAGAAAAACAGTGAAAATCAAGCAATGAAGAAGTAATGACATACCCTGTTTACGTTTACGGACACCCGGTGCTGCGTAAGGTGGCAAAAGAGATTAAAAGGGATTATCCTGATCTTGATACATTTATCAGTGACATGTTTGAGACCATGTACAACTCTGACGGACTGGGACTTGCGGCTCCACAGATCGGTAAGTCCGTCAGGCTCTTTGTCATTGACGGTGAGCCTCTTGCAAAGGATCATCCGGAGATGAAGAATTTTAAGCGGGTCTTCATAAACCCCCAGGTGACAGAACGCAAGGGAGCCAAAGTGCCCATGACAGAAGGATGCCTCAGCCTTCCGGGACTGCATGAGGAGGTGGAACGTGAATCGGAAATACGTATCAGGTACTATGATGAGAAGTGGGCGTTTCATGATGAGGTTTACAACGGTCATAAGGCAAGAGTGGTCCTTCATGAGTATGATCATCTTGACGGCATACTCTTTTCTGACAAATTAAGTCCGCTGCGCCGCAGACTGATCAAAGGCAAGCTTAATGACATCAGCAAGGGTAAATTTGAGGCCGATTACCGTACTGTCCTGCCTAACATCAGACAGTGAATCCACTCCTTGATTCCAAGTATTTTATTTTTTAACTTTACTGTGTCTAACGCTGTAACCCGTGCATTTCAGGGAGATACCGTTCCTGAGGCTGCTGGCACCATTATGTACTGGTGTCATCCTGGCAGAGGCAGTACCTGGTGGTGATACTGCAGCATGGATCATTGCAGCCCTCTCCTCTGCTTTTCTCACCCTGCTTTTGTTCCGGAAAAAATATTCCGCCGATCTTCTCTTTGGTGCAACCCTGATGATCCTTATCGCTGCAGCCGGATATCTCAACTCCAACTTCGGCAAAAACAGGCTCACCACCTACGAAAGCACTGAACAGCTGTTCCTCATAAGGATGTCTGAATATCCTGATAAAAAAGCGAAAAGCTATTCCTTCAGGGCAGAGATAGAAGCTGCAGGGAAGGGCAGCCTTTCATACGGGCAGAGGGGATCACTGCTCCTCTACCTCATGCAGGACACCCTTGCTCCTGTGTGGCAACCCGGTGACAGGCTGATGATACGCACCACACCATTGCCGGTAAAGAACAACGGCAATCCCTGCGAATTTAACTACAAACGGTACATGGAAGGCCAGGGAGTAAAATACTATGGTTTCCTGGGCCGTGATGACATTCTGGATCACTCCTCTCCTTCTCACAGAAGCCTCAGGGAAGCCTCTCTTATTATTGCACGCCGTTTGACCGGCGCATTCGAAGAGGCCGGCCTGCAGGGTGATGAGCTTGGCCTCGTTACTGCCCTTACAATAGGTGAAAAGGATATGCTCGACAGAGATCTCCTGACTTCCTTTTCGCGAACAGGTGCAATGCATATTATGGCTGTATCAGGACTGCATGTAGGGATGATAAGTCTTCTGCTTTCATGGCTGTTATTCTTTATGAAGCGCAGGTTTATTGTTCTCAGGGTGTTGATCATTCTGGCCGGACTGTGGGCCTTTGCCTTTATCACAGGGTTGTCGCCCTCGGTGCTCAGGGCTACTTTGATGTTTTCCTTCCTGCAGGCCGGCACACTGTTGCGACGTCAGGGAAACAGTATGAATATCCTGCTCGCATCTGCATTCATCCTTATTGCTGCGCGCCCGGCGGTGCTGTTCGAAGCCGGATTCCAGCTCTCATACCTGGCGGTGGCATCAATTATTCTCTTTTATAGTCCTTTGTACAGGCTGGTCAGATTCAGGAACAGGATCGCCAACTGGCTCTGGCAGATGATAGCCCTGTCGGTTGTTGCCCAGGCAGGTATCTTCGCACTCACCGTCAGACTGTTCAATATCTTTCCACTGCTTTTTATCCTTTCAAACCTTATCGTTATTCCTATCGCATTCGCTGTGTTAGTCATGGCATTTATGCTTGTCATATTCTCACCCGTGAACCCTGTTGCAGCACTTATTGGCAAAGGCCTTAAAATGTTGTCGGAGGTGACACTCGGATATACAGATTTTGTGGCACACCTTCCTCACGGAGTGATAGAAAATATAGGATTTACTGCTGTAGAAGCTCTCCTTCTGACAATTACTGTCTGGATGCTGATGGCATCACTGTTGAGAACCGGCAGGATCACACTTAAACCTTTCCTCATAGCAGCCTCACTCTTTGTCACTACGGGTATGATGCAAAATATTGCTGAAAGCAGGAAAGAGGGACCACTTGTATATAATATAAAAGGGAAACCTCTTCAGGCCTGGCAGTCAGGCAGATTACTAATTATTTTCACTGATGAGGCCGTCATTCCTGCAGAGGTGAAAAAGCATGCCGCAATACGGGGACTCAAGATTGAAACAAGATCAGACAGGTAATAACTCTTTTTATTTAACTTTGCGTGATATTACCCTGACACAACCATGAGAATAGTAATTGCAGGCGCAGGCGAGGTTGGTACACATCTCGCAAAGATGCTCTCCCATGATGAACATGAGATCATTCTGATTGACTCTGAAGAAGAGAGGCTCAAACCGATAGATGCGTTAATAGATGTCCTGACCTATGAAGGGTCCGCCACTTCGCTTGATATACTTCGTGAGACTGTCAAGAAGAATACTGACCTCTTCATTGCCGTGGCTCACTCCGAAGACACAAACATTACCTCTGCCATCCTGGCGAAGAAGCTGGGAGCGAAAAAAGTTATCGCACGTATTGACAATATGGGATACCTCGAGAGAGGTAACCGCGATTTCTTCAAGGAGATGGGCATTGATCACCTTATCTACCCGGAACTCATTGCCGCCAAAGAAGTTATAGGGCTACTGAAAGAGACAGG
>JAQBHM010000381.1:0-5596 GCA_032127795.1 Bacteroidales bacterium
GCATGCACGGCCAGGTCGCGGCATCCGACTGACTGGCACGCTTCGGCCATGCACAGTTGCACCACATGCGTGCCCACCGGTTCTTCGCGAAAGTCACCATAAAAGGTGACCACACCGTACACCCTGGCAGTGGAGAGGTTCAGCCTCGATGAAATGACCTCCTGGACCTCAGCCGGCAGGTACCCGAAATGTTCCTGGCACTTGTGAAGGACGTTAATAAGCTCAAGAGGTTCATTATCAAATGAATCACATATCTCTGTGATCTTATCCACATCCTCTTGCCTCAGTTCTATCTTTATACTTGACATATTTTTGAATTTTAGATAGTTAAATCAATTTTACCTCACTGCCTGACGATGATCTTCGCCTTTTTGTCAAAGTAGTGCGTATGGAGCAGGTGGTGGGCCTTTTCGCTGTTAGGCTCACCGAGGAACTCCTTGTATAGCTGTTTGATATACTCATTCTCATGCGACATCCTTATGGGTTTGTTCTTGTCTTCCTCATAAATAGCTTTTGCCCTGGCTTTAAGTATTGATGAGTCACCGTGGTGTAAGGGCTGTCCGCCTCCGCCGATACAGCCTCCCGGGCATGCCATAACCTCAATGGCATGGAACTTTGATCTTCCGGCTTTGACCTCATCAAGGAGCTTGCGTGCATTGCCAAGACCGTGAGCTATGCCAATGCTCAGCGGAAAGCCGTCAAAATCAATGACTGCCTGCCTGACGCCCTCCATTCCTCTCAACTCACCGAAGTCGATCCTGCTTAGTTTCTTGCCCGTATAAAGCTCATAAGCGGTGCGTACTGCCGCTTCAATTACTCCTCCGGTGTTGGCGAAGATGACGCCGGCGCCGGTGGACTCACCAAGAGGCCTGTCAAAATCAGTCTCCGGGAGGCCATTAAAGTCAATGTTTGCCTGTTTGATAAACGCTGCCAGTTCACGGGTAGATATTGAAAAGTCAACATCAGGATTACCGTCGGTAGCAAATTCAGGCCTCTGGCTTTCATATTTTTTTGCCAGGCATGGCATTATTGATACTACAACCATATCCTGACGCTTAACGCTGATCTTATCTGCAAAATATGATTTTGCTATTGCGCCGAACATCTGTTGGGGTGACTTGGCTGTTGAAGGCACATCTTTCAGTTCCGGGTAGTTATGTTCAAAGAAGTTGACCCATCCCGGGCAGCATGATGTCAGGATAGGGATATTTGCATCCCTGTCACCCTTGAGGAATTTTCCCAGTCTTGTCAGCAGCTCGGTACCCTCCTCCATTATTGTAAGGTCAGCAGCGAAATCAGTGTCGAAGACATAATCAAATCCCAGGGCTTTCAATGCAGATACCATTTTGCCTGTCACCAGTGTTCCGGGCTCCATGCCAAACTCTTCGCCCAGTGCTGCCCGCACTGCCGGTGCTGTCTGCACCACCACAGTCTTGCCGGGGTCAACGATGGCACGGAGAACATCACGGGTGTGATCAACTTCAGTAAGGGCTCCTGTAGGACATACAGCCACGCACTGCCCGCAATAAGTACAGGGCGAATATTCCAGGTTCTGTTCAAACGCCGGGGCCACTACTGCCATAAATCCCCTGTTTACTCCAGAGAGAGCTCCAACCGTCTGCACGTCATTGCACATCATCTCACACCTGCGGCACATGATGCATTTATCAAGATCGCGAATGATTGACGGGGAAGTGTCTTTCCGGTAAGTTGACATCTCAGCAATATCCTGCCCGGGGATCTCTCTGATGCCAAGCCTGTTGGCCATATCCTGCAGATCACAGTGCCCTGATTTGGGACATATGAGGCACTCCTTAGGATGGTCTGAAAGGATGAACTCCATTACAGTGCGTCGCGCGTTCATTACCCTGGGGTTATGTGACCTGACGGTCATACCCTCTTCGCATTTTGTGATACAGGCAGGTGCCAGGTTTCTTCTTCCCTGTACCTCCACCACGCATATCCTGCATCCTCCGGGTTTGTTCTCTATGTTCAGATCATGAAGCTCCATATGACACAGGGTGGGTATATCAATACCCAACTCACGGGCAGCCTTGAGGATTGTAGTTCCCCTGGCTACTTTAATTTCTTTGTTGTCTATTGTAAGGCTTACTGTTTCCATTGTCAATTCCTCTGTCATTAACTTATTAGTATGGCGCTGAATTTACATTTCTCGAAGCAGGCACCGCACTTGATACACTTCTCCTGATCAATGAAATGAGGCTCTTTACGCTCGCCTGATATTGCATTCACCGGGCAGGCTCTGGCACATGCGGTACAACCCACACACTTGTCGAAGATGACAGAGTACTGCATGAGGTCGCGGCACTGACCGGCAGGACACTTCTTGTCAGTCACATGTGACACATACTCATCCATGAAGTTGTCGAGTGTTGACAACACGGGATTTGGGGAACTCTGTCCCAGGCCGCAGAGAGATGTGTCTTTTATCACCAGGCTCATATTTCTCAGACGGTCAAGGTCCGCCATGGTACCATTGCCTTTGGTTATATGTTCAAGGAGCTCGTGCAGCCTCTTGTTGCCGATACGGCACGGTGCACATTTTCCACATGACTCTTCAACAGTAAATTCCAGGAAATACTTGGCGATGGAGACCATACAGTCATCTTCGTCCATGACTATCATTGCGCCTGAACCCATCATTGAACCAGCAGCAATAAGATTGTCGAAATCAATGGGTATGTCAAGATGTTTTTCAGTGAGGCACCCTCCTGAGGGGCCCCCTGTCTGAACAGCCTTGAATTTCTTGTCGTTCTTGATGCCACCGCCGATCTCGAAGATTATCTCACGGAGAGTAGTTCCCATGGGCACTTCTATCAGACCTACATTATTTATTTTTCCTGCCAGGGCGAAGACTTTGGTGCCTTTGGATTTCTCAGTACCGATGGAAGCAAACCAGTCAGCACCCTTGTTGATGATGACGGGGATGCTTGCAAGTGTCTCAACGTTGTTGACGTTTGTTGGTTTGCCGAGGAATCCGCTTTCAGCAGGGTATGGAGGCTTATTTGTTGGTTCACCACGGAGACCTTCCATGGAATGAATCAGTGCTGTTTCTTCACCGCATACGAAAGCACCGGCACCGTAACGCAATTCGATGTCAAAGTCGAAACCGGTGCCAAAAATATCTTTTCCCAGAAGTCCATACTCACGTGCCTGCTTTATGGCAACCCTGAGCCGCTGAATGGCCAGAGGATATTCTGCGCGGATATAAATGAGCCCTTTTGTGGCGCCTATTGCATAGCCGCATATGGCCATCGCTTCAAGTACGGAATGAGGGTCGCCCTCAAGTACCGAACGGTCCATAAAAGCACCCGGGTCTCCCTCGTCTGCATTACATACAACATATTTCTGGTCAGCACTGTTCTTTGCTGCAATCTCCCACTTGAGGCCTGTTGAGAACCCTCCGCCGCCACGACCCCTCATACCGGACTTCTTTACCTGGGAAACGACATCTGCAGGTGAAAGCTCGGACAGACACTTGCCCAGGGCACTGTAACCATCACGGGCAATATATTCATCAATGTTCTCGGGATTGATGAAGCCGCAGTTCCGTAATGCTATCCGTATCTGTTTACGGTAAAAGCCCATGTGCTTTGAGTCACTGATATGTTTCCCGTCTGTCGGATCAACATAAAGCAGCCTGTGAACACGCCTGCCCTTGATAACATGCTCTGCCACAATTACAGGAGCATCTTCAGGCTTTACCTGTGTATAAAAAGTATTGTCAGGGACAACCTTGACAATAGGACCCTTTTCACAGAAACCGAAGCACCCGGTCATTATTACCTGAACCTCGTTCTGCAGTCCCTTTTCTTCCAGTTCCTTCTTCAGATTCTCAACAATGAGATCACTTTCCGAAGCGCGGCAGCCTGTACCACCGCAGACAAGAAGGTGCATTTTGTATTTTGACATTATCCTGATCCTCCCTGTTTATTCATCAATTTTTTCATAGTTGACAGGTATGATACCCTCAACCATCTCACCATTCTTAATATATTTCTCAATGATCTCATCAGCCCTCTTGAGGTCGACAAAACCATAAACAACCGGTTCATGTCCGGGAAGCTGAACCTCAACGGTTGGCTCAGCATAACAATAACCCATACATCCTGTCTGGGTGACAATGGCACTGATGCCACGCTTGTCAAGCTCGTCAACCATGAATTCCATGACAGTCTTGGCCCCTGAGGCAATTCCACAGGTTGCCATAGCAACCTTTATCCGGATGTGCGTCTCGGGGCTCTCTCCCCTGACCCTCAGGTCAAGTTTTGATCGGGCATCTTCCTGTAGCCTCTTCAGGTCAGCAAGTGATTTGAGTTTTCCCATATTTCTTTTCTTTATTTGTCCTTTACAATTTTCCTTTTCAAATCAGGAAGCAAAAGTATCTTCATTAAGTTACTTAATTCCTAATTTTTATCATGTCCGATCTTCTCTTTACCGCAAATCAGTTTACCGTTAACCCTGGAGCAGATATTCCCGACTGTCATACTCTGTTTTTATTTTTGGCAGTGTAATAGTTTTTATAATCGGTGCAAATATATATTAAATAATGTTAAAATAATAACACTGTTAATAAAATAACAGATATAAATTAATATTGCCACTTATAAAGATTCTTCTAATCATATAATATGATATTCCGGTTTACTTCCTTATACCGGCAAATTCAGACTGCGGCTTCCACCGGGGCCGGGTATCACTGGTTGCTATTCGCCATGCTACCTCGAAAGTAGCCATTGCATCCTCGCGGATGCCCTCGAAATCCATCTCAGCATAATAGTTATCAGCAGGCTTGTGATACCTTGTCTTAAGATATTCCTGCTCCTTTTCTGCTGCCCAGGTGCGGCCATATTCCCTGCTGTCACAGTTACCCCTGGCAAAAAGTGAAGGTACACCAATGCGTGCAAAGGGGAAATGATCTGACCTGAAGTACATCCCTGTCTCCGGTGAGGGATCAGGCAGGATATACCTTCCCTGTTTTGCAACGGCCTCAGCAAGCATATCATCCAGTTCCGACTGTCCGTAGCCTGTAACCATCATGTCTTTCATCCTGCCCATGGGAATCATCATGTCATTGTTGAAGCACGCAATAATATTCTGAGCCGGCAGGGGAGGATTAGCGGCAAAGAATGATGACCCAAGTAGCCCCTGCTCTTCAGCCGTTGGGAAAAGAATTATTACTGATCTTTCGGGCCTTTTTTTCATTGATGAGAATGCTTCTCCCATCTCAAATGCCCATGCCATTGTAGTTCCGTTGTCTACAGCCCCGTTATATATTGAGTCACCGTTCTCTGTTTCACCGACACCGAAATGATCCCAGTGTGCTGTAATAATTATGCTTTCCTCCGGGCTGCCACTCCCTCTGAGTATCCCGGCTACGTTTACTGAACTGTTGTGTGTCAGAGTGTTTTTTGCGGTGACGCTTATGGAGGCGCCCATGTCAAATCCCCTGTATCCGCGGGCAGATGCTTCGCTGCGAAGTGTTCCAACATCATAGCCAAGGCCCGCAAAGAGCTTTTCTGCTGCATCGCCGCGTAGCCATCCTGTTATATCACATGGTCTGCTGCCCGTTTCC
>JAQBHM010000382.1:0-5199 GCA_032127795.1 Bacteroidales bacterium
TAATTATGCTGCACTGCGCAATTCCAGGGAACTGTTGTCAGGGCTATAGTTTTCCGCTTAATTAAAATCATAAAACTGAAATAATGATAACTAATCTTCTTGAAGGAAAAAAAGGGATAATCTTCGGTGCGCTGAATGATAAGTCCATAGCGTGGCATGTAGCTGAGAAAGCCTGGGAGCAGGGCGCACGCCTCGTTCTCACAAATGCACCCGTAGCAATGCGCATGGGTACGATTAATGAGCTGGCAGAGAAGACAGGCAGCGAGGCTATCATGGCAGATGCCACAAGCATGCAGGACCTTGAGATGCTCTTTTCCAGGTCTCTTGAGATATTCGGAGGGAAGATCGACTTTGTCCTTCACTCCATAGGCATGTCTCCAAATGTACGCAAGGGAATTCCCTACCCGGAGACCAATTATGAAAACATGCTGAAGACACTTGACATTTCAGCGCTCAGTTTTCACCGTATTCTGCAGACGGCTTATCGTATGGATGCAATAAGCGAATGGGGCTCGGTAGTGGCGCTGTCATATGTTGCCGCCCAGCGTACCCTGGCAGGATACAATGACATGGGAGATGCCAAGGCACTCCTTGAATCTATTGCCCGGAGCTTTGGCTATATCTACGGCAAAGAGAGGCATGTCAGGGTGAACACTGTCTCTCAGTCGCCAACCGTAACAACAGCAGGATCAGGAATATCAGGCTTTGACTCACTGGTTGACTTCTCAGACCGAATGTCTCCCCTGGGCAATGCAGATGCATCGGACTGTGCAGATGTCTGTATCACACTCTTTTCTGACCTCACACGAAAGATCACCATGCAGAATATTTTCAATGACGGCGGATTCGCAAGTATGGGTATGAGTCAGAGGGCAATAGAACAATACCGGAAAAGTTTTGATGAGTGTCCTGATAAGTAAAAATACTTACACAAAATAGTATATATACCTCTTTTTATGGCGCCCTGCATTCTGTGCAGGGCGCTTTGTTTATTTTTGGTCGTACTAACTCTATGCGCCATGATAAGCCTGATCATCCTCATCATTTTTTATGTGACTTTTCCTTTATTCCTCATCTGGCTGACAAGGAAATCATCATTTTTTAAGAAGCTGGGAGCAATTGTTCTGGCTTACGCTCTTGGTATCTTATTGGGTAATATTGGGATATTGCCAAGAGGCAGCGAAGCGTTTCATGACATATTGATAAGCAGCCATCAGGATTTTATTCCCAAGTCAGAGATAGGTGAATTGGTGGCTGACGGAACGCTGGTCGGACGTGATGTTATTGCGAACAATGTCCTTACAATTCAGCAGAGTGTTTTGACTGTAATTATTCCCCTTGCAATACCTCTGCTGCTCTTCTCCCTCAATATCAGGAGATGGCTTCGATATGCAGGCAAAGGTTTTCTTTCAATGGCGCTGGCGCTTATTTCAGTGATGGTAATAGTTGTCAGTGGCTTCTATATTTTCCGTGATTCGGTTACAGAATGCAGTAAGATTGCTGGTCTCCTGGTTGGTGTATACACCGGCGGCACCCCCAATATGGCAGCCCTGAGCCTTGCTCTTGATGTAGACCCGACATCTTTTATAGTTGCAACCACCTATGACATGATGGTAGGGGCGATCACTCTGCTGTTTTTTCTTACCGTTGGACCGACTTTTTTCAGGTGGCTGCTTCCTGCTTTCAAACACCGCGATGGTGACAATGTTGATGCGGAGAAGGTGGGAGAGGAAGTCTCAGGGGAATTTGACGACTTTTCAGGAATGTTCAAAAAGGGTACACTTGTTCCCCTGTTGGGAGCCATGGCTGTGGCAATAATTATTTTTGCAGTGGGAGCAGGTGTAAGCATGCTTCTGCCCGCAGTCCCGGCGATGGTTTCGGTAATACTTACTATTACCACGCTTGGTATAGCAGCCTCATTTATCCCATCAATAAACCGGATCAAAAAGACGTTTCAACTTGGAATGTACCTGATAATTGCTTTTTCCCTGATTGTAGCTTCCATGTCTAACCTCTCCGTGATGCTGCAGGTTAAGTACCTGAACCTTTTCCTGTATGTGACCTGGGCATATTTCGGGTCACTATTCCTGCATCTGTTTTTATCATGGATATTCAGGGTTGATGCTGATGATTACCTCATAACTACAACGGGCCTGATCTATTCACCACCTTTTGTGCCTGCAGTTGCAGCAGCCCTGAAGAATAAAGACGTCATTCTTACAGGGCTGGCAACCGGTATTATCGGCTATGTCCTTGGCAACTATCTGGGAGTCGCCATTGGTATGTGGCTGGGTTATCTCTAAAAGAGGTAGTTGAGGCCAATATAGAATTCGGAATCGCCGTCCTGAGCTTTCAGCGCCTTACCGAAGTCAGCTGAGATGATGAAGTTTTCATTCATAACGATCTTCAGTCCGGCACCAACCGTAGAGTGCAGTTTGTCTTTTCCGTCAGCGTAGTAGTCGGAGGCATATTCGTCGAAAAGTAATTCAACATAGTTGTCAAGAGCATCAACATCAATACTGATGGGTGATGTTACCATCCCGGTATCAAAGAAGTAATTGGTTCCTAAATAAAAATTTTGGTTGATGAATTTGAAGTGGATCATTTTCCAACGCAGTTCGGCATTGCCGTATACGAATCCGTCGCCTACAACCCTGTTCCGCAGGAGGCCCCTGATAGTCTTGCTTCCGCCAAGGCCTTCCGAGAGTGCGCCTCTCAGCTCTGAAACTATCACCTGTCCCTGGTAATAGAATGGCACATCCCCGAAGACTGTGGTCTGATAGCCAAGCCTGTAGGCGAAGCTGAGGTCCCGCTCCTTGAGAGTGAAATATTGTCTCCAGGTAAAGTAAAACTTGCCAAAGGTGGATTCGCCACCGAGAAACTCGGGAGCCACCTCAATGCCTGCTTCTGCCCAGATACCCTTCATGGGACATGCGCGATTGTCACGGGTATCATAAGAAAGTCCGCCCTTGATGCCCGTTACAAAGCCGCCGTCAGCCTCTTCCTGCGAGATGAGACCGGCCCCTTTATAGATTGAGTATAGGAGAGGCACGTCAGGAAGATATTTCGGGTCAGTAGGCTCCTTGCCCTTGTTGAATTTAGTAATGTCTACATCCTTTACCTTAAAACTCTGAAGGCTGAGTCCGGCATTCCAGAAGAGGTTGTTGTCCCCGATCTTTCCTGTGAAATCATTCTTGAAACGGAAAAGATTCCGCTGAATGGCATAGAAGAGACGGCTCCTGTAGGCTGAGGCTTCATCATCGACCCATGTGCTGTTGTAATAAGAATTGAATCCATTAAAGCCGTAAAAGTCATAGGCAAAGTCAGGCATATAACTCAGGTCAACAGCATAACGTATGCCCGGAATCAGGTAGTCAGACTCATATGAGACCCTCAGAATGGAGCTCCCCTTGGTAAAGGTCGAAGCTTCCACATAGATCTTGTGATAATAGTCCGGGTAGATTGACCCGTCACCGTAGTCGAATAGATTGACAAGAGCTCCGTACTGGAAACCCTGGTCTGTGCTGAATGAGATAGCCGGCAGGGCACCGAAGTTCCAACCGGTCTTAACCTCCTGGGCAAACGCTGAGGTAGCCAGAAGGGTTGCCAACATAATTACTGTGAGTTTTTTCATGTGTAGATGAGTTTATTTTTGAAGGTCACATGGAACCCACAGTTACACAAATTATCACCTTGGTTGTTAGTGTCTGAAAAACATGTGGGTTTCATAGGTCATTTTTTACATAGTTAGCAAAGATAAAGAAAAGTGATGCTCATAATCAACTATTTTTAATATTGCTACCTTAGTGACCATAAAAAGAAGCAGAGATGAGTTTACTCATTCAGAATATAGGAATGCTGGTCCAGACAAGGGAGGACCGGAGGGCATTTGTTGCAGGCAAAGATATGGCACATCTGCCGTTTGTTGAAGATGCATGGCTCCTGATAGAAGATGATATTATAGCCGCTTACGGACCAATGTCGGAGAAGCCTCCTGTGCTGACCTCCGTGAAAACGCTTGATGCTGAGGGCGGGTATCTCTTTCCGTCGTACTGTGATTCTCATACCCATATTGTTTATGCCGGGAGCAGGGAGAAAGAGTACACTGACAAGATCAGGGGTCTGTCTTACGAGGAGATAGCACGCAGGGGAGGAGGGATACTTAATTCTGCGCGCCTGCTTCATGAAACCAGCGAGGACGAGCTCTTCATGCAATCCATGGAGCGGATAAAGGAGATTATCTCTCTCGGTACGGGAGCTGTGGAGATTAAGAGCGGCTATGGACTTACAACTGAGGATGAACTGAAGATGCTCAGGGTGATACGCCGCATCCGCAAGGAAACGCCGCTGACCGTGAAAGCAACATTCCTGGGCGCACATGCCATACCGGAAATCTACAGGGATAACAGGAACGGATATATTGATCTTATTGTCAATGAGATGATTCCTGCTGTTGCTGCTGAAAAGCTGGCTGATTATATTGATGTTTTCTGCGATAAGGGTTTTTTTACAGTTGAAGAGACTGAAAGGATACTTTCCACAGGTGCCCTTTACGGACTTCGTCCGAAAATGCATGCCAATGAGCCTGATTATTCAGGAGGCATACAGCTGGGAGTGAAATACAAGGCTCTTTCAGTTGATCATCTTGAGTTTACCGGCGATGATGAGATAAATGCCCTTCTTGAAAGTGGTACAATGCCAACACTGTTGCCTGGTGCCGCATTTTTTCTTGGTATGGTAAATCCTCCTGCACGCAGGATGATTGATGCAGGACTCCCTCTGGCAATGGCCTCTGACTACAATCCGGGCTCATCACCGTCGGGTAATATGAAATTTATTATGTCTCTGGGTTGCATCCGCATGAAGATGCTGCCTGAAGAGGTTATCAATGCCGTTACACTAAACTCAGCATATGCAATGGGTATTTCTGAAACGCATGGATCAATCACCGTGGGTAAAAAGGCAAATCTGTTTATAACCAGAAAGATTTCATCTTATGAATATATGCCTTATGCTTACGGGAGTGACCTGGTAGAGAAGGTGATTCTTAACGGAGAAGTTATTGAGGGAATTAAGAATTAAGAATTTAACCCGTAACTGCTAGACTGCAAGACAGCAAGACAGCAAGACCGCAAGACTGCAAGACAGCAAGACAGCAAGACCGCTGGACTGCAAGACCGCTGGACAGCAAGACAGCAA
>JAQBHM010000383.1:0-16344 GCA_032127795.1 Bacteroidales bacterium
ATTTTTAATTGACTCAGATACATATATATCTTATCTTGCTGATACTAACCAATATTCTGAGCCTATGAAGTCCTCAAAACAAAATCGCAGAAAATTTCTGAGGAGTGCATCAACCGGCATTATAGGAGCCGGTTTGCTTGGCACAAAGGCCTCCTCAATGAGTTCCCGGGAGATACAGGAAGAGTTCCCCAGAATAAAAGCATTCCGTACACTGGGCCGTACCGGCTATTCAGTCTCCGATATTTCAACAGGGTACCCTTTTAACAGTTCGGTACTCAAGGCAGTATTAAGTTCAGGAGTAAACCTCATAGAGACATCAGAGATGTACGGAAGAGGCCAGAATGAAAGGATGATAGGTGAGGTCATTAAAGACTTCGATAGAGAAAAGTTGTTCATTGTCACCAAATTAGCATACACGGTAAAAGAATATCAATCAGTAGAGGATATTATTGACAGGGCAAATGCCAGTCTTGAAAGACTTCAGACAGATTACATTGACTGTTTCATGCTGCATGGCGCCGAGAACTCTGAGAGAGTTAAAAACAAGTATTATCATAAAGCGGTTGAACAGCTAAAGAAAGAGGGGAAAATCAGATTTACCGGAATATCATGCCACGGGCACACCTGGTGGGATAACCCGGAAGAGACTTTTGAACAGGTACTTATGACGGCTGTTGAAGATGACCGGTTTGATGTTATAATGTTACCATACAATTTCTTTGAACCTGAAATGGGAGAAAGGGTATTGAAAGCCTGCCGTGAGAAAAATATCGGAACGATGATTATGAAATCGGTCCCCATTGTTATATATGAGCTTTTTAGCAAAGAAAAGGAGTTGAAAGAAAAAGAGGGTGGTGAACTCAGTGACAGATACAAAATTGGCTACGAGAAGTATAAAATCCAGAATGAACAGGCTGAAGCCTTCTTTTCCAGATACGGGATATCAGGAATAGAAAAGATGAAGGACGGTGCTTTGCAATTTATTCTTTCAAATGAAAATGTGAGCACTATATGCAGTCTGTTCCAGAGTTTCAATGATGTAGAAAAATATATCAGGTTGTCAGGCACCACGCTCAAGCCGGAAACCGGAGAGATATTAGGTGCCTTCAAATCAAAATACAACAACCTGCATTGCAGGATAGGATGTAATTTATGTGAAGCCTCATGCCCGCATCATCTGCCGGTAAACACAATATTGCGGTATAACTATTATTTCCAGTCGAAGAAACAGGAGAAGATTGCCATAGAACTGTACAAGGAGCTTCCGGGCCCCAGGCCTGATATCTGTCTTGATTGTGAAGGTCACTGTGAGAATGCCTGTCCTCACGGGGTTCTGGCCCGGCCTATGCTGGCGGCAGCACACCGGAATCTAAGTTTTAATTCCCCGGAATTTACCTGACAGGGTTTTGACGAAGAGCAGTGAGGTAATGAGGTGGTTTCCGCCAAGGCTACCTTAATGTTTTTATCAGGTTCCTGATCTCGCGTGCGGGAGAACTGTTCAGGTGCAATATACGGTAGACGGCAGAGGCAATCGGGATCTCGATATTATTCTTTGCTCTGACCTCATTGATGCAGTTTGCGGCGTAATATCCTTCTGCCACCTGTGTCATCTCGAGGAGAGCATTCTGAACGGTATAGCCCTTACCTATCATATGACCCAGGGTTCTGTTGCGGCTGAACTGTGAATAGCCTGTTACCAGCAGGTCTCCAAGGTATGGTGAGTCAGTGATGTCACGCTCTTCAGGAGAGAGGGCTTCAACAAAGCGGCGCATTTCTCCGGCAGCATTGGCGAGCAGGACAGCAATAAAATTGTCTCCATAACCCAGCCCGTGTGCTATTCCAGCGGCTATGGCATAAATATTTTTCATCACCGCCGCATATTCAATACCGAAGATATCAGATGAGATAGTGCTTATCATCCACCTGTTTGAGAAAAAGCGGGCCACTGCTGCCGCCCTCTCAGTGTCTGGTGATGCAAAAGTAAGATAGGTAAGCTTCTCCGTGGAGACCTCCTCCGCATGGCTTGGTCCTGTAATTATCACTATGTTTTCATAGGGAACGCTGTAAGCATTGTGAAGATACTCTCCCACCACAGTGTTGTCACCCGGTACAATACCCTTTATCCCGGAGCATATTGTGCGGTTTTCAAAGGCCTCCTTATCCAGTCCTTCCAGCTCTGACTTCAGAAATGCTGCCGGGGTCACCAGTATTATCGTTGAGGAGGCAGTGACGGCTGCCCTTATATCGCATGAGGGATTTATCAGACCCGGGTCCAGCTGCACATCTGGCAGGTATAACGGATTGCGGCTATAGCGCCTTACATGCCGGTAGATCTCCGGGCGGTCAAGATACCAGGTGACAGTCCGGCCATTGGAGGTCAGCACCATGACAATGGCAGTCGCCCAGCTGCCTGATCCTACTATGGTGACGTCAGTGGTTTTCTTTTCCGGCATTATTCTCAGCTTTGCGGCAAAGGTAGAAATTGCGGCGGCAATAGTCAAAAAAAAAGCTGTCTCAAAAGTACTTTTACCACCCCGTCCCTGATAGTATCATCAGAGACACCCCTCCTTGAAAAGGAGGAGTACCCTGACCGAAAGCGTCAGGGGGAGGAGGTAACTTTTGAGACAGCCTCCTGAATTATTTAAGATTGTGTTTCTTTATGAAATCATCAATCACCTCTTCCAGGTTCGGATTTCCTATCTCCTGAAGATCATAGTAAACCCTTGTGTTAGGTTTGTTAATCTTTATGATCCTGTTAAGATCAATAGGAGTACCGATTATCACAGAATCACAGTCTGTATTGTTGATGGTTGTCTCAAGGTCCCTGAGCTGCTGTTCGCCGTAACCCATTGCCGGCAGCAGAGTGCCGATGTTAGGATATTTTACAAAGGTCTCGGACATCTTGCCAACAGTATACGGACGAGGGTCTACGAGTTCCGATGCTCCGAATTTTTTTGCAGCAACAACGCCTGCGCCTATTTTCATTTCGCCATGAGTAAGTGTCGGGCCATCTTCAACAACAAGTACTCTTTTGCCTTTTATGATTGAGGGATTATCAACTTTTATTGGGGAGGCGCCGTCAATTACAATTGCATTGGGAGCAACCGCTGCAATGCTTTCACGCACTGTCTGGATATCTTCCGGTGCTGCACTGTCCATTTTATTGATAATCACAACATCAGCAAGGCGAAGGGTGACCTCGCCGGGGTAATATTTAAGTTCGTGACCTGCACGGTGAGGATCTGTAACAGTTATCATCAGATCGCTTTTGTAAAAGGGAAAATCATTATTACCGCCGTCCCACAGAACAACATCACATCCTGCCGGATCGTTTTCGGCTGCCCTGAGAATAGCTTCGTAATCAACACCTGCATAGATAACATTGCCACGAACAACGTGAGGTTCGTATTCTTCCATCTCCTCAACGGTACATTTATGCTTTTTCAGGTCAGCCACTACAGCAAAACGCTGCACCTTCTGCTCAACCAGATTACCGTAAGGCATAGGGTGACGGACAGCCACAACCTTCAATCCCCTGTTCATAAGCAGTTCTATCACCCTCCTTGATGTCTGGCTTTTGCCGCATCCGGTACGGATGGCCCCAACAGCAATCACAGGCTTTGTGCTCTTTACCATTGTTTCATTCCACCCAAGAAGGATAAAATTAGCACCTGCTGCATTTACAATGGCGCTGACAGACATGACTTTCTGATATGTCACATCACTGTATGCAAATACACAATCTGTAACTTTAAGCTCTTTTATCAGTTTAGGCAGTTCTATTTCATCATAGATCGGAATCCCGGAAGGATAAAGATCTCCTGCCAGCTCTGATGGATATTTCCTTCCGTCAATATCCGGTATCTGGGCAGCAGTAAATGCAACAACATTATAAAGTTCATTCCCACGGAAATAAGTATTGAAGTTATGGAAATCTCTTCCGGCTGCTCCAATGATTATTACATTCCTTTTTAACATAAAACCTCCTTGTTATATAGTGATTACTTATTAAATATTATTCCTAAATCTTACATTCATTATCCGGCAAATTTATAATTTGTATCTGAATTTAGAGGTGATATTAATCAGTTTATCATATTCATTAGGGAACTCATAATATTTTGATATTATGTAAGTTAATAAATCAGTGTATTTTGTTGAATAAAATGATGCTTAATATTTTCAACCATTGTTTATTGGCCGAATCTTTGTAACAATCTTTAACGGATGAATGTCCTTGCCCACATATATCTTTCAGGCGACTCAGATAATATTATTATTGGTAATTATATCGGAGACTATGTAAAGGGGCGTGATTACCTGAAGTATCCTGAAAGCATACGCAAGGGGATCATCCTTCACCGTCACATAGATGCATTTACT
This sequence comes from Bacteroidales bacterium, assembly GCA_032127795.1. Lineage (GTDB taxonomy): Bacteria > Bacteroidota > Bacteroidia > Bacteroidales > VadinHA17 > SR-FBR-E99. The sequence continues at coordinate 4,384 of JAQBHM010000383.1, forward strand.
GACAGACATCCCGTTGTACACCGCAGCAAGATGCATTTCTCAGGCAGGTACCGCAAATATGCCGGAGTAGTAGTTGACATCCTTTATGATCACTATCTGACAAGAGAGTGGGACCTCTTCTCCAGAAGGCCTCTCGAGAGTGTCACCTATAACTTCTACCGTGCCATGGTCAACAACTTTGAGATCCTCCCTGAAAGTGTCAGGGAGAAGATGCCCTTCTTCATCATTGACAACTGGCTGGAGACATACCAGACTGTGAGCGGAATAAAGAGAGTCCTTAAGACCCTCAGCTCATTTACCTCGCTGCCCAAGGAGACACGCTGGGCAATGAGAATGTGGAAGAAGCAGTACTTTGTGCTTGAGGACGACTTTATGGAATTCTTTCCGCAACTTATAAGCTATGTGGAGAATGAATTCGGAGTAGTTTTATCACCGGGGATCAGGATGCCTTTCTGATCATCCCAGGTATTCAGTGCGGCTTGCATCCAGCCTGAGGAAGATGAAGAGCAGTATTGTGAATCCCCATAATGAGCTTCCTCCATAGCTAAAGAAAGGAAGAGGAATCCCTATTACCGGTACAAGCCCGATAGTCATCCCAATGTTGATAAAGAAATGCATGAGGAAGAGTGAAAAGACTCCGTAACCGTATGCCCGTACGAATGTGGAACGCTGACGCTCAGCCAGTATCACCAGCCTCAGCAACAGCCAGACAAAGAGGCCGGTAATTACAAATGCCCCGAGAAAGCCCCATTCCTCCCCCACAGTGCAAAAGATAAAATCAGTGCTTTGTTCCGGAACAAACTTGAACTTTGTCTGTGTGCCGTTCATGTAACCTTTGCCTGCAAACCCGCCGGAGCCGATGGATATCATCGACTGGTTCAGGTTATATCCTTTGCCGTAAGGGTCATCATCGAGACCGATAAGAATGTTTATCCTCGTCTGCTGATGAGGCTTCAGGATATTATTGAAAGCATAGTCCACCGTAAAGAGATACAGTATCCCTCCCAGGAGAAAGGCATAGATCACTGCACCCATTTTCAGTCTGTATCTGAAAATATACCAGCCATAAATTATCCCGGATAGCAGAACCGCTATCAGAATAATGACATCAATGCCTATCCCAAGTATATATCTCCCGGCTAAAAATGTTATTGCGCCTGTTCCAAGCAGCACCCCCAAGGCGGTCAGGGCTATCAAACGCGTGGATAAAAGCCACAAGGCAATAGATGCAACAATTATCAGTCCGATTGCGACAGCCACATTTCCGACTATCAGGGAAAGCATGAAGAGTACCACTGCCAGTACTGCCGAAATAAAGAAATAGATGCTCATTCCCTCGCGGAAAAGGACAATGAAAAAAGCAAAATAGGTGACTACGGATCCCATATCAGGCTGCAGGGCAATGAGAATGACCGGCACCATTATTATTGATGATGCCTTGACCATTGACCAGAATCCGGATATCTGCTGACTTCGTGAGTTCAGGTAGGAGGCCAGCGCCAGCCCGGTGGCAAACTTTGCAAATTCTGAGGGCTGGATGCTGAATGAGCCGAACTCAAACCATGCCCTGGCGCCGTTGATCTCTTTTCCGACTAAAAGCACAAGAACCAGGAGAAAAATAAAGATGCCGTACAGGAGCCATGCAAAAAAGAAATAGAGTTTGTTGTCTGTCACAATTACAAATACAGCAAGTACTATTGCTGCAAAAATCCAAATCAGCTGCTTACCATAACGCTGTGACAGGTCAAAAATGCTGTCGTGCTCCTCATTGTAAACAGCAGCATGGATGTTAAACCATCCCATGATCATCATTACCAGCCACAACAGTATTGTTGTCCAGTCTATACGGTTCAGTATGCTCTCACTTCGCTGCATCAGGTTTAATAATTGTGTTCAGGACACGCTCCTCAAGGTATTTTCTTTTAGTCTTTCCGGTAAGATACTCTTCAATCATCAGGCTTGCAATAGGGGCAGCAAAGGTGGAACCAAAGCCTGCGTTTTCAACATATACAGCAATTGCTATCTTCGGATTGTCTTTAGGAGCGAAGGCTACAAATATCGAATGGTCTTTGCCGTGAGGGTTCTGTGCGGTACCGGTCTTGCCGCAAATAATTATGCTGTCCAGTGCAGCCCCGCGGGCAGTTGCCCCTTCTCCCCCGTTGACCGCTCCCTCCATCCCCTCTATTACGGAAGAAAAATTCCCGGGTGAAATGCCGGTCACATACTGTTGTGTATAAAGAGCCCCGGGAGTTCCCTCTTCTCCTATGCTTTTAACCACATGAGGAATATAGAAATATCCCCTGTTTGCGATGACAGCCGCCATATTGGCCATCTGAAGAGGGGTGGTCCCGATCTCTCCCTGCCCAATGGCCAGTGAAATGACTGTCAGAGCCTTCCACCTGTCTTTCCCATAATACCTGTCATAATAACTCCTGGCAGGGATGAAGCCTGGAAGCTCATTTGGAAGGTCAATGCCCAGTTTATTACCGAAGCCGAAAGCCACGAGGTAATTCCTCCACTGGTCATAGGCTTCTGAGATCGTAGAATATTTTTTATTCTCGAGTATCGCGCGAAAGGCATTACAGAACCATGCATTGCATGATATCATAACCGCATCCGATAGATTGAGAGGTGTCCGGTGTGAATGGCACCCTACTGTCAGTGAACCAGCATGGTATCCCATTGCACAACTGAAAATGGAATTGGGCCTTATCACATCCTCCTCGAGACCTATCAGTCCGTTCATAATCTTGAAAGTAGATCCGGGCGGATAGGATGCCATAAGAGCTCTGTCAAAGAGCGGATTGAGAGTATCGGACTGGAGCTCGGAAAAATTGTTTGACCTCAGCCGGCCTACAAGCAGGGATGGATCATAAGAAGGTGAGGATACAAGGGCAAGGATCTCTCCTGTTGATGGTTCTATGGCTACAATAGAACCAGTCTTGCCCTGCATAAGCCTCCCTCCGTATTCCTGAAGACGGAGGTCTATTGATGAGTAGAGGTTTGTACCGGGTACAGAGGTCGTATCATACCTGCCGTCAGCGTATGATCCCTTTATATTGTTATGGACATCAACCAGGAAAATATTGACTCCCTTTTGCCCTCGCAGCTGTTCTTCGTATGACTTTTCAATACCGCTTACACCTATATAGTCACCTGACCTGTAATACTTGTTCCTGGCAATCAGCTTGTCATCAACCTCTCCCACGTAACCAAGCATGTGAGCCGCCACCGGGCTGGTGTATTTTCTGAGCGTGCGTGACTGAACATAGAACCCCGGGAACCTGTAAAGCTCTTCCTGAAGCAGTCCATATGTCTCCGATGATATAATCTTTAAGAAGACCGAGGGGGTATATCTTGAATATTTTCTTGCTGCTTTCATCTTTTCCAGGAATTCCTCCCTGCTGATACTGAGTATCTCATTGAAACGGGTAGTGTCAAAAGCAGTGACCTGTGCCGGGATGACCAGGAGATCATAGGCAGCCTGGTTATATACTATCAGTTCTCCGTTGCGGTCATAGATAAGCCCCCGGGCAGGATACTGGGTGACATACCTCAGCACATTATTTTCTGCAGATGTCCGGTAAGTCTTGTCAATCACCTGTATTAAGAAGAGCCGTATAATAATTATGACTCCGGCAGTTATTGCCATTGCCATGATAAAATACTTTCTGTTTGCGTAGCGGTCTTTCATGCCTCCTCCTTCATCGTCGCGATCCAATCAGGTCAAAGAGAACTATGAAGAAGGTTGAAAATGCGGTGCTCACTATTGCCCTCAGGAATGTGTGGAAGAACCCCGAAAGACTGAATACCTCCACATAAAACAATGCCAGATGATGCACAAGCACAATCAGGAGCGTAAAGGTGAAGAACCATCGCAGCCCGTTGTTCTGCACCGAGGGAGCAGTGACAGGGTCGGCAGCCTCACGGGTAATGTTTATAGAGATGATCCATGGTCTTATGAATCCGGCCAGCACTGTTGCAAAGGTATGAACACCCATGGTCCCTGAAAAAGCATCAATTGTAAAACCCGTCAGGAAAGCTATAATAAGTACTATCCAGGAGGGCATGTTAAGTGGCAGTATAATGATAAGCATCACGTAGACATAAGGATTTACATACCCACTGAACTGTATGTTGCTGAATACAAGCAACTGCAACAGAATCAGCAGCACAAAGATCCCTGAATATTTCACTATGCTATTCATTCACTGCTTCCTCCTCAAGCCTGTCTCTTTCATTCCTGTAAAGGTTCCCGATAATATGGACATTTGTGAGTCTTTTAAAATCAGGTGACAGCTCAATTGTCAGGGTGATGAAGTCGCCACCCTTCTTCTGGTCACCTGTCAGTCTTCCGATCATCAGACCTGCAGGGAAAATGGCAGAATAACCGCTGGTCACAATGGTGTCACCCTGTTCAACGGTTACATGATGCGGTATCTCAGATAGCTGCGCGTAGCGATATTTTTTGCCGTCCCATGACAGTGATCCGAAATAATCATTATTGGCCATGCTGGCACTCAGATGAAAGTCGATGTTCAGCAGTGACATTGCCACGGAATAATTCTGTGACACGCCCACCACAATACCAAGTACACCCTGACTGCATGCCACTCCCATACCTGAAGTTACTCCGTCGCGGCGACCCTTGTTAACAGTAATAAAGTTCTTTTGCCTGTTGATTGAATTGTTGACTACCCTGGCATCGAGATAACTGTAGCCCGTACCGGTTACCGTGTCTGTGAGAGTAATGAATGAGCTCTCCTCTTCTGCCGTAAGGTACTCAAGCCTTTTTCTGAGAGCAATGTTTTCCTGAACCAGCTCCCTGTTGATCCTTTTCAGCATAAAATATGAGCGACCTATCTCCAGCCTCTCCGTGAGGATGCCCGAGATGCTTCTTGCAGAATTGGATACAACCGTCTGATGATAATTGTGCGATGAAGAGAGCATGAACAAAGCCACCCCTTCCATTAACAGGAACAGGATCAGGGTTTTATTCCTGAGCAGAAAGTTCAGCAGGCTTCTCATTCATGCATTGGCATTATCTCATCAGGAACTGGAACTTGTCAACATTTTTCAGGGCTACCCCGGTGCCTCTCACAACAGCATGCAGCGGATCTTCGGCAACCCTGAACGGGATATTGATCTTGTCTGTCAGTCGCTTGTCGAGTCCTCTCAGAAGGGCACCACCGCCGGCAAGGAATACCCCCTTCATCACTATGTCAGCATATAGCTCCGGCGGGGTCTGTTCAAGTACCTGGAGTATGGCCGCCTCAACCTTCGTCAGTGACTTGTCAAGGCAATAGGCTATCTCCTGGTAGGAGACAGGAATCTCTATAGGCAGTGATGTCATGAGGTTAGGTCCCCGGACAATGAAATCGGCAGGAGGGTTATCGATATCCGGCAGAGCAGCTCCCACAGCTATCTTGATGTCTTCAGCAGTCTTCTCGCCTACCTTGATGTTATGCTGATGCCTCATGTATGCCTGTATGTCAGCCGTAAATCCGTCACCGGCAACACGGATGGATTTATTGCATACTATCCCGCCGAGGGCTATGACAGCTATCTCAGTAGTGCCACCCCCAATGTCAACTACCATGCAACCTTCAGGTGCTTCCACATCAAGGCCTATTCCTATCGCGGCAGCCATGGGTTCATAAATGAGATACACATCACGACCTCCTGCATGCTCTGCTGAGTCACGCACAGCCCTTATCTCCACCTCCGTGCTGCCTGATGGAATGCAAACAACCATTCGTAATGACGGGGAGAAGAACCTGGGCCCCGTATTTATCATCTTGATCATGCCCCGAATCATCAGTTCTGCAGCATTGAAGTCGGCTATGACACCGTCTCTGAGAGGCCTGATGACACGAATGTTTTCATGTGTCCTCCCGTGCATCTGCCTTGCCTTCTCTCCAATGGCAATCAGCTTGCCCGTGGCACGGTCAATGGCCACTATAGACGGCTCATCCACCACCAGCTTGTCATTTGCAATGATATTCGTATTTGCTGTGCCGAGATCTATCGCGATCTCCTGTGTTAAAAATGAAAATAGACCCATGGGTTAATTATACTTTATCTGATTGTTTTTTAATGTCTGAAATGCCTGATACCTGTAAATACCATGGCAATATTATTTTTATTACAATAGTCGACAGAATCCTTATCTCTGACAGATCCTCCCGGCTGAACGATGGCCTTTATACCCGCCTCACATGCTGTCTGTACTGAATCGGCGAAGGGGAAGTAGGCATCGGAGGCCATTACGGCTCCTTGAAGAGTGAAGCCAAAGCTGCCAGCCTTGTCTATCGCCTGTCTGAGAGCATCTATCCTTGAGGTCTGACCTATGCCGCTGGCACAAAGCTGCCTGTTCTTTGCAAGCACAATGGCATTGGAGCGGCTGTGTTTGACAATCTTATTGGCAAAGACAAGGTCAGCAAACTGATCTGCTGAAGGACTCTTCTCTGTAACAGTATTCATGTCATCTGTGCTCTCATTTTTGCTGTCACGCTCCTGCCAGAGCACACCTCCGAGCATTGACCTGAAGGTGGTGGTATCCGGAGCCAAAGACTTTCGGAGAAGAATAATCCTGTTCTTTTTCTGTGTGAGTATTTCCAGTGCTTTTTCACTGTAAGAGGGAGCGATGACAACCTCAAGGAATATTTTATCCATTTCGGCAGCAGCAGCCTCATCAACCGGCCTGTTGACAACAGCCACACCTCCGTAGGCCGAGACCGGGTCACAGGCAAGGGCAGCCTCCCAGGCTTCCGTTACAGTCTCCCGTGAGGCAATGCCGCATGCATTATTGTGTTTTAACACGGCAACGGTTGTCTCATCAAATTCGTCAATCAGCGAAAGTGCTGCATCAATGTCAAGCAAGTTGTTATATGAAATCTCCTTCCCGTGAAGCTTATCGAAGACCCTCCCCAGATCACCAAAGAAAATTCCCTTCTGGTGAGGATTCTCACCATAGCGCAGGTGCTCGGATGTGACAATGCTCTGCCTGAAAACCTCCTTCTCCCCGTTGCGGTTAAACCAGTTAAAGATGGCTGTGTCATAATGCGAGGTCATATTGAAGGCTTCGAGGGCAAAATGGTACCGCTCCCCGGCAGTGGATATCCCATTGCTGCGTTCAAGCATCTCAAGTAATTCACCATACTGACCGCGCGATGAGATGATAATTACATCCCCGTGATTCTTTGCCCCGGCCCTGATCAGAGAAATCCCTCCGATATCTATTTTCTCAATTATCTCAGCCTCTGAAGCTCCTGAAGATACCGTTTCTTCAAAAGGATACAGGTCAACAATAACAAGGTCAAACAGCGGAAGATTATATTCCGCAACCTGCTTCATGTCAGATTCATTGCCCCTGCGAGCAAGGATGCCACCGAAGATACCGGGATGAAGTGTCTTTACCCTACCCCCCAGAATGGCCGGATAGGTGGTGATATCCTCAACCTTTTCAGCAGTGACTCCTGACTCACTGATGAATGTGTATGTCCCTCCTGTTGATACTATCCTGACACCTAAAGATGCCAGTTTTTTGATTATCGCCTCCAGCCCATCCTTATAATATACAGAAATAAAGGCACTCTTTATTTTTATATCACTCATTATATGCTAATTAGATCAAGCCTACCCCCTGATATTGCAATGCGATAAAAATATATAATTTTTTTGACAACAAAGGATTTCTTAAATATTTGAATTGATGAATTATTGCGGAGATATTGATGTTTTTTATTTGAGTATATTTGGGCCTGTATAATGACCAGCCAATGTTGTGGAGATTATTTAAAGAAGCATTTATTTTTGCCTATAGTTCCGTGTCAGTCAATAAGTTAAGAACTTTCCTTTCGTTGTTCGGAATAACTATTGGAATTGTTTCAATTATTTCTGTCTTCACGGTCTTTGACTGGATGGAGAAAAGCATAAGGACAAGCATAGAGACTCTCGGTGACAATACTGTGTATGTTCAAAAGATGCCCTGGACTCCCGGACCTGACATGAAATGGTGGGACATAATCCGCTGGCCTGCAACCTCACCTGAAGATTACGAAGCAGTATTGAAAAAGTCATCTACTGCAAGAGCTGTCTGTTATTCGGTATTTACTCCGCGGACTGTAAAATTCCGCAGCAATTCTGTCAGTGATGTACGTATTACGGCGGTGACCCATGACTTTGAGCAGGTAAGGTCGTTTGAGATAGAGAAAGGCCGCTATTTCTCGCAGAACGAGTCTGTATCAGGGAAACCCGTGGCAATAATTGGTGCTGAAGTGGCAAGAAGGCTTTTCAGTGATCTTGATCCTGTTGGGAAGGAGATAAATATTTCAGGGTTTAAAACTCTGGTTATCGGGATTTTCAAAAAGGAAGGCAAGGGTGGATTAAGTGACAGCGGCATGGACGAACTAATGCTGATACCGCTAAATTTCGGACGGCATTTCATCAATTTCCGCAACCGTAACCTCAATTCCGATATTATGATCCGTGGAAGGGAGGGCGTGTCAGTTCAGGAACTCTCAGATGAGGTGACAATGATTCTCAGGGCTTCAAGGAGACTGAGGCCCGGGGAGGTGAGTAACTTCTCAATCAACCAGGCCAGCCAGCTCACGAAAACTCTTGAACCTATTTTTGCCGGGATAAACATAGCCGGATGGATCATTGGCGGTTTCTCTATACTGGTGGGTGGCTTCGGTATTGCCAATATTATGTTTGTCTCCGTCAGAGAACGTACAAGCATTATTGGTATTCAGATGGCCCTGGGGGCTAAAAGAAGATTCATACTTCTTCAGTTTCTCATAGAATCAGTATTACTCTCAATCACCGGAGGTCTCCTGGGGCTGATCATTATCTTCTTCGGAACCCTCTTTGTGAATTACGCATACAACCTTGATATGTTCCTTACTGCCGGCAATATCATTCTGGCAATAGTGATATCTGGATCCATTGGGATTGTTGCAGGTTTTGCTCCTGCTTCATCGGCATCAAAGATGAATCCCGTGGAAGCAATAGGCTATTCATTCTGACAGTATTGTCAGGCGTTCCCGCTCTTCCCCGATCTGTTATGGTCAACCCAGTTTGTCAGGTCCACGAACTGATCCACAGAGAGCTGCTCAGGTCTCATTGTCAGCATCGGGAAATCACTGGCATCTGGTTTTACGAGTGACCGTACAGGATTTCTTATCATCTTCCTCCTTTGACCAAAGCATTTCTTTACCACTGCAAGAAAAAGCGCCTCGTCACAGTCAAGAGACTGCCTCTCATTGCGTGACAGATGCAATACTGCCGATTTGACTTTGGGTGGTGGTGAGAAAACACTCTCACTTACAGTGAAGAGGTATTCAATATCATACCATGCCTGCAGCAGGACACTCAAAATGCCGTAAACGCGGCTGCCGGGCGGGGAACATATCCGATCAGCAACTTCCTTCTGTACCATCCCGGTCACTTCTGTTACCTTGTTCCTGTGACTTAGTATCTTGAAAAAGATCTGGCTTGAGATATTATATGGGAAATTGCCTATCACAGCCATCTTTCCCTTGCCAAGTGCCTCAAGATCGAGTTTAAGGAAATCGCCGCTGATGATCTCATCAATGCCGGTAAAATTCTTATTCAGATATTCAACTGACTCCCTGTCAACTTCTACAACCTTGAAGCTTTTAAAACCTCTTGCGACAAGGAACTCTGTCAGTACCCCCATTCCAGGGCCGACCTCAATCACAATATCACAATCTTCAGCACTGAGAGAGCTGACAATTGATGCTGCTATCTTCCTGTCTTTGAGAAAGTGCTGCCCCAGGTGCTTCTTTGGTCTTACCTTTTCCTTTCCCATGCGGTTATTAGTCTGTCAGGACCAAAACCCGGTATTTTCAGCTTTTCAAGCTGAGTAATGCCACGCTTCAGGAGATCATAGTAGAGAGTGAGGAAGAGCAGTATGTTAAGGATCCAAATCACACTCATGTTGAACCAGAGGGTACTGATGCGCAAAGATCCCAGGCGTTTGAAAGGAGCATAGAAATGTGCCCTTCCGTACCGCGATCCCGGCTCCATCAACACGGGGTCAGACTTCTGAATTATCCGGCCATAAGTGTCAAGGGTCTTCTGCTGCACCGTACGGTTTAGAAGAATATCTGCCAGGCTCACATTGTCGGTCATCTCCCTTCGTCTCACCAGTTCTTCACGTCCTGCAACCTGTATAATGCTGTCTGAAATATGGTCCTTCACTGCCGTATAATAGAGATACTTCTTTCTGACGGACTTCTGGAGCGAGTCAAGATAGTCATTGACAAGATAAGCTCTGTCTGTTGTAAACTCCTGGCCTTCAAGCAGGCGGATGATATGTCTGTCATCATAGCCGGCCTCCTTACTCAGGTCTCCGATATGATACCTTAGCATTTTCATGTTGCTGTTATAGGAATCGGCAAAGTCGGGTTTGCCGTAAGCCCAGGCACATTCGTTACTTTTCTTTTTCAGTTCAGGGATAAGGAAAGCAGATCGCCAGTCATACCTGCTTATCGCCATCTCTGTTTTGAAATAAGGCTTCATGTACCTGCTGTTTCTGAACTGTTCCACGGCAATAGCTTCATATGACCAGCGGGTGGCCATCAGATCTCCTATGACAGGCACATAGACCTTGCGGCTCATTGTTTCATGAAGATCATCAAACCTGATCATGGCTCCTCCAAGCAGCAGCTGGGGAACAAGAATCAGAGGTATCAGGATATAAATGCTTATCACTGATTTCATCCCCGAAGATATGTTCAGTCCTGCCATGTTTCCGAAACAGGAGGTCGTAAACAGTATCAGCCAGTGCCGCCACATCATACCCTGAACGCCCAGAATAGAATGAGAAACTATTACATATGTGAAGGTCTGGATCAGGGAGAGCCCAAAAAGAAGTGTAATTTTTGAAACAAGGTAACTCAGACGGCTGATATTAAGGTATTTTTCTCTCTCAAGAATCTTTCGGTCCCTGAATATCTCTTCTGCGCTGACAGTAAGCCCCAGGAAAAGGGCAACAATAACGCTCATGAAGAGGAAGACGGGATAATTCTTATTGTCAGAGAAGAGATATACTCCGTCAGTCACATACTTTGAAAAATACCCCAGGATAAATGCCAGCAGCGGTGGCTCAATCAGATTGATCACTATATACTGCCTGTCTGCCAGCTTTCGCAGAAGATTCCTCTTCACAAAGGTGCGTATCTGTTTTGATCTCTCCGGTAACCTGAAATTGCTTGGAGGCAATGGCTTCATTTCCGGCTGCCCATTGACGGCAGACTCCATCTTCTGTTTGTACCTGTGGTACCACTCCACGGGAGTAACCTGTCTCTCCTTCCCTCGTTTACCGTTATTGTCAACAACTTTTGCCTCCACGATACTGAGAATCTCGTCAGTCTCCACATTGCCGCAGGTGGGACACTCGCTTTCGGCAGCATTAGCCTGCGATGTCTCTGTTTTGAAATAGACAAGAGCATCGACGGGGTCACCGTCATAGATCATATATCCGCCTTTGTCAAGAATCCAGAGCCTGTCAAACATCTTCATTATCTCTGAAGAAGGCTGATGGATGATAACAAAGATTAGCCTCCCTCTGACAGCCTGGTCTTTAAGAAGCTCCATCACCTTCTCAGAATCGTGGGATGACAGGCCTGAGGTAGGCTCATCGGCAAAGAGCACAGCGGGTTCACGCATCAGCTCAAGTGCGATGTTGAGTCTCTTTCTCTGTCCGCCGCTGATTTTCTTATTAAGCGGATCCCCAACAAGCAGATCTTTAATATCAGTAAGGTCAAGCTGATCAAGTACATCCATTACTACATTGTTCAGTTTGGGCTCATCATAGTCACCAAAAGTCAGCCTGGCATTGTAATAAAGGTTCTGGTAAACGGTCAGCTCTTCAATAAGAAGGTCATCCTGAGGCACATACCCAATCAGACCTGTGAGTTCCTCCGGCTCATT